>JAOFKK010000035.1 GCA_028040005.1 Rickettsiales bacterium | reverse complement strand
TAATAAAGAGCTAGACATATCAGAGCAAAATTCTGTTAGATCTTATTTAGAGGCGAAATGGGGGCTATAGAATTGCTTTGAGAAATTCTGGTACCCAATCTTTAGATTTTAGGCCTTTTTCTGATATTACTTGTCGCATTAATTGACGCTGAGATTCATCTGCTGATAAAAGATATTTTAGATTATCAATTTTATTAAGATCAATATCACTAACTACCGATATATCGTGATGTTTAAGAAGAAAATATTGTCTGGCATTTTGCAATTTATCAATTAATTGCGCTTCATGTTCATTAATATTAAAAATCTCTTTATAATAATCATGATTTGTAGAATCGGCCAAGAATATCGAGGTTGTTATATTTTGATGGAAGCTATTTTTAAGATAATTATCTATTATATCTTCTTCACTATCGATTGAAAAAATTACAATACAATTTTTTTTAGCCATTTTATTTAAAAAATCATCCATTATTGGCGCTATGGCATAATTATTGATCATATGCATTGATTTATCAATTGCTATAATTGTTGGTAAGCCATCTAATGATATATCTATCTTATGTAGTAAATAGCTAAAAATAGGTATTAATAATGCTTTTTTTTGTATAATTTGAGCAAAAGAGAAGCAATTAATAATATTATCTGATATGTTATTTTCTTCCTCATGGTCAAATATAAATGAATATGACCCATCTGAGTGCCAAATAGATAATTTTTGATAAATATTTGGAGCTAAATCTTTAAATAAGGGTGCTGCTTTGGATAATTTGTTGATATTATTTTTAAAGATATGGCCTATTATGTTTTTAATTTCCTTTCTTTCTTCTGAAGGTACTGGAGTGCCATAATTAATTAGATAGTTAAACCATTTTTCTAAAAATATTCTATTTTCTTGATTATCTTGTAATTTTAATGGGTTAATTTTTAAAGATTCACGATTATTAGCATTCTTAGTTGGATAAAAATATTTACCATCTAAAGCTCTTATAAATATTTCCGATTCTGGGTGAGAATTAAAATAAAATAATTTATTATTATTTTTTGTTGCCTGAGAAAGAAGGAAGTTCATGATCGCAGCTTTTCCTGATTTATTTGGACCAATTATAACTGTGTGACCATTTTCTTTGTGATGAAAATTAAAAAAATATGGGGTACCAATTATTGTTCTAAATATTGTAATAGCATTGCCCCAATAATTATTATTCATTGATCCGGCTGGAAAATTATGAAGTGAAGCAAAGCCACCAAATTTATTTGATGATACTACATTCTTTCTTGCTAATAATTTAAAATTAGCAGGTAATTGCGACCAAAAGCAATGCTCTAGATATAACTCTTCCCTGATTACAGATAATCCTAATTTTTGTAATATATTAAGAGCTGATTTAATATCTTTTTTTAAACCTCTATTGGTTTCGTTTATTAAGGATATAGTGATTTGTTGATCAGCAAAATCTGTATCTTTTTTATTATCACTCATAATGTCGTCACTAAGACCTGAAAGATATTTAATATCTTCATCTTGACTTATTTCTAGAACATAATTTTGATAGTTAATTTTTGATAAAGCATTATTTCTATCAGTAAATTTTAAAGATTGTGTTATAATAAATTCCTGAGGTAGTTGCAGGAATTTATCAAGAGACTCTATGGCAACTTCATTATATTCTTTAACAGAAAAAATTGCCCCATAATGATCTTTTTCATCAATCATTATCTCCATTTCTCTATTACCAAAGGCCATTTTGCAATTAGTTAAATCATTATCTATGGAATTAACTTTCAATTCATATTTTTCATCAACAAAATTTACTATTTTGGATAAAAAGGACATTTGGGGAGAGTAATATATATTATTCTTTTTATATAGAGATAGTCTATTAATGCCAAAATCATCCATATCTTCCATCACGCCTTCTACTGTTTGGTTTAGTTTTTGGAAGTTCTTTTCTAAGTCTGAAATATGGAATTTATGCATTCTTTTTCTAGAAAAAGAGCGAAAAAGTGATAATATATTTTTATGAAAGGCGCTTTCTCCTGATATAATAATTGTCATATATAGCTCATTTATATATTGATTTGACCAATTATTATTTTTTTCCCAACTTTTGTTAATTAAATCGGAAACATAATTATTATATTCCCCTTTTGGAAATATATTCTGTTTTTTTCTGACGGTATGAAGCCAAATAGCATAGTTACTATCTTCAATTCTTTTGCTTATGGTTTCTCGTATTATATTTCTTAGATTAAGAGTTGTAGAGTTGGTAAATTCATTATTGAAGCCGGTGATTTTGACTATTTGTAATAATTCGCCATTTTTGGTAATTATTGTATTCGGATTATAATAAGAAAAGGTGGGTACAAGATCCTTATGTGGCTTTTTTAAATGAGCCTTATCATTTGAGGTATCTCTTATTTTTTTGGCATGTTTTAACTCAGCCTTTTTCATTGTTATTTATTATCATATTTTCTGATAATCTCTCCTTTATATAATTGTCTTGGTCTGGATATTTTAAAATCCTTATCATTAATTGATTCACTTAATTGTGATACCCATCCTGAAACTCTTGAAATTGCGAATATAACAGTAAAAAAATTATTAGGAATATTAAGTGCTTTATAAATAATTCCAGAATAAAAATCGACATTAGGGAATAATTTTCTCTTGATAAAATAATCATCTTCAAGTGCTATTTTTTCTAATTTTGCTGCTATTTTTAATAATTGATTATCTTCATTGCCAAATTCTTTAAGAATTTCATCACAAGATTTTTTTAATACTTTTGCCCTAGGGTCATAATTTTTGTAAACCCTATGACCAAAGCCCATTAATCTAAAAGGATCATTCTTATCTTTGGCTTTTTCAATAAATTTAGGAATATTATCTACTGAGCCGATTTTTTCAAGCATATCTAAAACTGCTTCATTTGCACCACCATGAGATGGACCCCATAATGAGGCAATGCCAGCACTAATTGCGGCAAAGGGGTCAGTACCTGAAGAGCCAGCAATTCGAACGGTCGATGTTGAAGCATTTTGTTCATGATCAGCATGTAAGATTAAAATCTTATTCATAGCTTCAATAGCTATATTATTTGCTTTATAAGGCTCATTCTTTTTGGAGAAGAACATATATAGAATATTTTCAACAAAATTCAAATTTGGATTTGGTTGAATAAAATCTTCACCAATAGAATTTTTATAAGCAAAAGCGGCAAGAGTCGGAAGTTTGGCAATTATTTTGCAAGAAACATCCATTCTTTCTTCGTCAGTTAATTGTTTTGTAGAATTGTGATAAAAGCCAGTGATTAAGTTATTAGAGGCACCTAATATAGCCATTGGATGAGTATTTTTAGGAAACGACTCGTAAAATTTATAAAAAGATTCATCAATTGCTGAATTATTGATCATTTTTTTAGAAAAATCCTGATATTGCTCTTTATTTGGTAATTTTTTATTTAATAATAAATAACAAACCTCAAGATAATTACTTTTTTCTGCCAATTCTTCAATAGTGTAACCTCTATGTCTTAATATACCTTCCTTACCATCAATATAAGTTATTGTAGATTCGCAAGAAGATGTTGACATAAAGCCTGGATCAAAGGTAAAAACCCCGCCCTCTTTAAGTAATTTAGAAATATCAATTACATCTTGACCAATAGTAGCCTTTTTATAAGGCAAATTAATAATTTTACCATTTGGTAATGTTAAAACTCCTTGTTCTTCGCTATTATTCATTAGGTTATTGATTTTTGGTTTGATTACTACTTATAAAATAATTTATTGGCAGTAAATTTTCAAGTCTATTTCAGTATTTCTGCTGGATTAGTTTTGCTCGCTTTTAATGCAGGGTAAATAGTAGCAAAAAAAGATATAAATATCGACATTAAAACTATCAATATAACATCAGAAATAAAAACTTTTGATGGTAAATGCGATAAAAAATAAATAGCTGGGTCGAATAAAGTGCTTTGAGTCATATTGTCAATTGCCTCTTTAATTGCATTAATATTTTTAGAAAATAATACTCCAATTATTAAGCCTAATATGGTTCCAAAAAATCCTATCATACCGCCAGCAATTAAAAATATCTTAACTATATTTGATCGAGTCATGCCCATTACTCTTAAACAAGCGATATTTTTCTTTTTATCATTAACTAGCATTATTAAGCTAGAAATAATATTAAAAGCAGCCACTAAAATAATTAATGTTAAAATTAAAAACATCACTGTTCTTTCAATTTTTAAGGCGTCAATAAATGATCTATTGGCATCCTGCCAATCATTAATATTTAATGATGTAATATCATTTTTTAAAATCTTGTAAATATCATATTTTATATTGGAAATTAGCTTTAAGTCATTGCCAAAAATTTCAATATGAGAGGCAGAATCTTTGTGTTTAAAGTGAATTTGTGCAGCCTTAAATGGCATAAAAATCATAGTTAGGTCATATTCATAAAGACCTGTTTGAAAAATACCTGAAATTTCATAAGTTTTTATTCTTGGAATGTTACCTAATATGGTTTTATTGGTAGTGGCGGAAATTATCTTTACCTTATCTCCGACAGTTAAATTAAGATTTTGAGCTAAATTACTACCCATAATAATTTTATCCTTATCAAAGTTAGAATAAAATTTTCCTGCTATTAGGTTATTTTTAATTAATTCTTTTTTTTCCAAATCATCTCTTTTGATGCCCCTTGCCAAGCCACCAGATGAACCAAATTTGCTATTAAACATAACTTGACTTTCAACCATTGGATTAGCTGATTTAATATTGGGTAATTGCTTAATATTATCTATGATTTGAGAGTAATTTTTAATAGAATCTTTTTGATAGGATTGAATAGTGATGTGAGAGTTTATTCCTAAAATACGACCAACTAATTCATGATGAAAGCCATTCATGACCGACATGACAATAATTAAAGTTGCAACACCAATAATAATTCCAATAAAAGAAAATAAGGTAATAACAGAAATAAAACCTTCTTTTCTTTTGGATCTTAAATAACGAAAAGCAATTAATAATTCTAATTTACTCATTAATATTCTTTATTTTGTCATCTAGCGTAATTGGGTAATCCCCTGTAAAGCAAGCATCGCAATATTGTGGATCTGAATTTCTTTTAGCTTCGCCAATAGCGCGATATAAGCCATCTTCAGATATATATTCTACTAAATCAGCTTGAACTTCTTTTGCTATTTGTTCTTTTGTTAATTTATTGGCAATTAGACTTTCTTTGTCTGGAGTATCAATACCGTAAAAGCAAGAGCCGGTAGTGGGTGGGCTAGCAATTAATAAATAAACTTCTTTAGCTCCGGCGTCACGCATCATTTTGACAATTTTTTTAGAAGTGGTGCCTCGAACAATGGAATCATCTATCAAAATAACTCTTTTACCTTCTATTAAATTGCGATTAGCATTATGTTTTAATTTTACTCCAAAATGACGAATTTTATCAGTTGGCTCAATGAAGGTTCTGCCAACATAGTGATTACGAATAATCCCCAATTCAAAAGGAATTTTTGATTGGTTAGAATATCCAATAGCTGCTGATACCCCAGAATCAGGAACAGGAACTATTATATCACCATCTATTTGCACTTCCTTTGCCAATTCTATACCGATATTCTTTCTAACATCATAGACATTTTTTCCTTCAATAAAACTATCGGGGCGAGCAAAATAAATATATTCAAAAATACAAAATTTTGATTTAGCCTCGGTAAATGGAAATTGACTATGAATACCTTTTTTATCAATAATAATCATTTCACCTTTTTTAACATCTCTGACCAATTTGACATCAATAATATCTAAGGCGCAACTTTCGCTAGCAACAATATGAGAATCGCCTAATTGACCAAGAACTAATGGCCTAACACCATGAATATCACGAACGGCAATAATTTGATCTTTAAGCATAATAACCAAAGAAAAAGCACCTTTAATTTGACTCAAAGCGTCAATGATTCTGTCTTTAATGGTTTGTTTTTTACTAAGGGCGATAAGATGGATAATGACTTCACTATCCATTGAGGATTGAAATATAGATCCTTTTTGGATTAATTCTTTTTTTAAAATTTGGGCGTTAGTTAAATTGCCATTATGAGCGATAGCCATATCACCAAAACTAAAATTAGCAAAAATTGGCTGATGATTACGAGTATTTTTTTTGCCTGCTGTTGAATATCTGACATGGCCAATAGCCATATCACCAATTAATGTATCAACAATTTTTTGGTTATTAAAATTATCTGACACTAAGCCATTAGCTAAGTGAATATAAAATTCCTTTTCATCAGAAGTTACGATACCACATGATTCTTGACCTCTATGCTGTAAGGCATGCAATCCAAGCGTGGCATTAATTACCGCATCCTTATTATTATATATAGCAAAAACACCACATTCTTCTTCAATTCTATCTTTTGTCAAAGTCATTATTTTAATTTCAATTCAATATCGCAAAACTATATCCTATTCTTAATTATTAAGCAAATATTCATATACTACTAAATTTTCCATAATTCTATGGACATAATTACGAGTTTCGGAATAGGTTATTAATTCAATCCAATCTAATATTTTGTTAATATCTTGCTCTTCTCTGGGGTCGTAAAATTCTTTAACCCATCTTTTTACGGCATTGGGTCCTGCATTATAAGAGGCAATGGCCATAATTTTAGAATTATCAAATCTTTTTAAAAGAGAGTCAATATAATAAGATCCTAATTTAATATTATATTTGGCGGATTTTTTTAATTTTGATGGGCTATATTTAATTTTCATTTTTCTTGCAACTTCTTTAGCAGTATAGGGCATTAACTGCATAAAGCCAAGAGCACCAACTGAGCTAACAGCAGATTGTGAAAAGCCACTTTCTTGCTTAATTAAGGCATGAATCAAAGCTTTATTTTTACCTTCAACATATTTTATTTTTTTAAATTGTTTTTTAATGAAGAAAATATTTTTTTCAGATAGATATTTCAAAATATCATAGCGTAACTTGTCATTTTTTACCTCATATAATAATTCAATAATTACCGCAATATCACCTTTATTTTTGATTTTTGAGATTAAATTTTCTAAAAGGAATTTAGAATTTTCTAATTGACCGTCAATTGCAAATAGGATGGCAGTTTTTAATTCAATGTTATTTCTTAAATTATCGATATTTGTGTCATTAAATACAGGATCATCAGGTAAGAAAATATCTAAATAAGTTTCATTAGATTTTAATTTTTTATATTTATTATAAGCAATTTGTGAATAAAAATAAGTTGGATATCTCATGGCGGTTTGATACCAATAAAGGGCTTTATTTTGATTATCTTCAAGTGCAGCTTCAGCTAACCAATATGCCGCACGAGAAATGCTAATGGGAAATTTAACATTATTATAAAGATTGGTAAAATGTTCATAAGCAATATCAGCATCATCTAAAAATCTCAATGCAATCCAGCCAGCTGTCCATTCAGCATCTGCATATGGTGCTCCACCAGCTTTTAAGCCATGATTAGATATTATTTTATAAGATTTTTTATAGGAGGATGTTTTTTTATCTTTTAATAATTCTCTACCATATAATTTGCGCAATTTCCACCATTTTGATGGTTGGTAGGAGGATGGTGGTGCTTTAGCTAATAAATCAATAGCTTGCTCATTATTATTTCTTTTTTTGGCCCATAATACCTTATTGTAATATAATAATTCATCAGATCGGTATTTTCTTGGAATAGAAAGGAGTATTTTTCTTAAATTTTTTGGATTTTTTCTAATTTTTATTATTCCTAAAAATAATTTTTCTTCTTCAGATGATATTAAATTAAATAATTTTTTGCCTTTTGATATTTTATTTTGCCAAAATAATTCTTTAATTTTGGCGATATGATCTTGTTCATCTAGAAATTTACCATATTTTTGTAGAAATTGATTTTTTTCATTTTCCGAGAAGTTATAATTCAGCCAAATATTTTGAACTCGATCTTTAATATCGCTTATAATTAAATTTTGATCAAAGTCGCCCTCCTTATAGAATCTGAATTTTTTATCAGTTAAATAGATAAGAAATTTTTTATTTTTAGAATTAAAATAATCAGAGTAATATTTTTTAATCTCTTTATAATCTAAATTATTATCCATTATATATTGCTCTTTGACAATATTAATGTTTTTTTTATTAAAAAAGGGATATCTGCGGGCAATTAAATTAATTTTGGTAATATCAAATTTTGTTATTTGGTCACGATATATAATTGCTTTAAAAGCATCTTTAAAATTAGATTTAAAGATTCCAGATGATAATTGTAATGCTTTTTTATGTTTTTTATCTTCAATTTTATTAAAGATGTTTTTAATTTCTTTTTTCGCTTTATTATTAAGCTCAATATTCCATAATTTTTTACTTACCGAATTATCTTTGGCAAAAGCATTAGCTCCAAAAATAAGGAAAAAAATTACTATGAGATTTTTAATATTTTGTAGCAATTTAAAGAAATTTAAATTTATAAATGACCAAAGGAATCTGTCAAAAAATTAAAAGTATATTTAGTAAAAATGCTCTAAAAATTCCATTTTTATCTTTCCAACAGGTTCCTAAAATATATCTTATCAGCCCTGATAAAATTAATAATAATTTTTATGCTAAATTAGAATCTGTTCTAGCAACAAAATCCGTATCTTTATTTCAACTTAGATTAAAAAAATACAGAGATGATGATATAATTGCAATATCAAAAAAAATAAAAAATATTTGTCATCAATATCAAGTTAAGTTTATTTTAAATGATAGATTTGATTTGGCACTAAAAATAGGTGCAGATGGTGCGCATTTAGGTAGTTCTGATGCTGTTTTAAAAGATGTTATGCCACAAAAGCCAGATAATTTTATTATTGGTGTTAGTTGCTATGATGATAAAAAATTAATTGATCAAGCAATTAAAAATAATGTTGATTATATATCATTGGGAGCTTTTTTTCCAACCATGACCAAAAAAACAACCGCAAGACCAGATATTAATTTGGTGCAATATTGTAAAAATATTACAAATATTCCGTTAGTTGCTATTGGCGGCATTAATGATCAAAATTGTCATGAATTAATTGTTAATAAAATTAATTATTTAGCAGTTATTTCATATATTTGGAATGATGATGGTAATGAGGCAGAAAATATAAAAAAATTATATCAGTTATCATTTAAAAATAAATAATGGGATTGTCGTGAATCAAAATATCAAAGGAGACTTTAGATTCACGACAGTCCCATAATCGATGTTGCCCAGAAATAAGTGGTATTATGACTTATTTAATAGTGGTGTTTAGCTTTGAAGATCTGACCAACATCTTAAATATAATATTAGTAAAATACTATATTAATACCAATATTAAATAATAGTTAAATTAAGAAAGCAATAAAATAAATTTATTTTATTTCAGGAGGTTTTGGA
>JAOFKK010000034.1 GCA_028040005.1 Rickettsiales bacterium | reverse complement strand
GCTTTAGCAGGATTTAAACCTTTAGGGCAAGTATTGGTGCAATTCATAATTGTATGGCAACGATATAATTTGAATGGATCTTCAAGATTTTCTAATCTTTCGGAAGTTGCTTCATCGCGAGAATCAGCCAAAAAGCGATAAGATTGTAATAATGTTGCAGGACCTAAATATTCATCACCATTCCACCAATAGCTTGGGCAAGAAGTAGAGCAAGAAGCGCATAAAATACATTCATAAAGACCATCTAATTTTTTACGCTCTTCGGGTGATTGTAATCTTTCTTGCGACTTATCTTCTGGCTCATCAGCTTGCAACCAAGGCTGCACTGATTTATATTGAGCATAAAAATGTGTTAAATCAGGAACCAAATCCTTAATAACGGGCATATGAGGCAGTGGGAATATTTTGATTGCATCTTTACAATCAGCAATTGATTTAGTGCAAGCAAGAGTGTTGGTACCGTCAATATTCATTGAACAAGAACCGCAAATACCTTCACGGCATGATCTTCTAAAAGTAACTGAACTATCTTGTTCAGATTTAATTTTAATTAAAGCATCAAGAACCATTGGTCCACATTTATCAAGATCAACTTCAAACTCATCAATATATGGGTTATTTTCATCCTCAGGATTATAGCGATAAATTTGGACCATCTTCATATTGTCAGATTTGGTTTCTGACTCAAATTTTGTACCAGATTTTTTATCGATTTTTGAATTTCTTGGAAGTGTAAATTGTACCATATATCTATAAAATATTTCTTATTATTAATAATATTATTTCCCATCTTCAAAGCAATTTTTGCTGTATGGAAATTTATTAAAAAAGTTGCTTTAAAATTGAGAAGCGGTATAAGATTATGAATAATTTATCGAACTGTCAATAATTTCATTAATCTTTATAATAATTTTAAGCAATAAACCCTAAATCATTGCAAATTTCTATTAATAAATCAGCCTTATTTAAGCTATAAAAGTGAAAATCTCTAATATTATTATCATATAAATCTCGACATTGCTTAACTGTAATATTTTTAGATATTATTAATGGGTCAATATCGGATTGATATTGATCAATAATTGCTTTTGGCACATTAGAACCGCATCTTTTAGCAAAATTTTGCACTTGATTAATGTCATGAATTGGCAAAATACCCGGAATTACAGGAATATTGATATTTTTTTGCCTTATTTTATTT
This sequence comes from Rickettsiales bacterium, assembly GCA_028040005.1. GTDB lineage: Bacteria > Pseudomonadota > Alphaproteobacteria > Rickettsiales > UBA1997 > CAJQHK01. The sequence goes on along the minus strand of JAOFKK010000034.1, from coordinate 8,990 downwards.
AAAAATTTATAAAAATAAGAATTATCAAAGAAAAATTGAGTAATGATTTTGTCAGCACCAGCATCGATCTTCTTTTTAAGATTATCAATATCTTGATCTAAATTGCTAGCTTCTGGGTGTTTTTCAGGATAGGCGGCAACAAATATTTTAAAATCGGCGATATCTTTTAATGCCGATACTAATTGATTGGCATATTTATAATCACCCAAATCTTGATTATTAGGTAAGTCGCCCCTAAGTGCAACAATATGCTTTATTCCTGATTGAAAATAATCCTTAGCAATTTCATTAATTTCTTGCTTTGTTGACCCCACGCAAGTTAAATGAGCTGCAACTGCAAAGTTATTTTCCTTAGCAATATTTAAAACAATATCATGGGTTCTTTTACGAGTACTGCCACCAGCTCCATAAGTTACTGATACAAAATTTGGTTTTAAAATTTTTAATTTTTCTATTTCTTGGTATAATTTTTCTTCCAATTGATCAGTTTTTGGAGGAAAAAACTCTAAAGAAATATTAATTTTATTCTTAATCATAAATTAACTTCTAATAGCAATATCTGAAGATACTATATATTTATAAGTGGTTAATTGTTCTAACCCAACCGGCCCTCTAGCATGTAATTTACCGGTAGAAATTCCAACTTCAGCACCAAGACCAAATTCTCCACCATCAGCAAATTGTGTTGAAGCATTATGCATTACAATTGAAGAATCTATTTTAGCAAAAAACTCATTTTTAGCCAACTCATCTTCAGTAATTATTGCTTCTGTATGAGAAGAGCTATGTTTATTAATATGTTCAATTGCTTTATCAATATTAGCAACAATTTTAACAGAAACAATTTTATCTAAATATTCAGTATAAAAATCTTGATTTGTGGCTTTAATAATTCTGTTATCAATTTTTATTGCCTTGGCATCGCCTCTAATTTCACATCCCTGAGAAATTAATTCATCTGCTATTAATTTTAAAGCCTTATTGGCAATTTTAGAATCAATTAAAATAGATTCAGTTGCTCCACAAATTCCAACCCTTCTCAATTTAGCATTAGAAATAATCTTTACTGCTTTTTGTAAATCAGCCTTATGATGAACATAGCTATGACAATTGCCAGTCAAATGACGGAAAATTGGAATTTTACTGTTTTTTTCAATTGCCATAATTAAATTTTGCCCACCTCTTGGAACAACAACATCAATATAATCTGACATTTTAAGTAAATATTTAACATAATCACGATTTATATCATTAACATAATTAACAATATTTGGATTAAGATTGTTTTTTACTAAAATTTGACGATAAATATCAGCAATAATTTTAGAAGAATTAAAACTCTCCGAACCACTACGCAAAATTACAGCATTACCAGACTTGATACAAAGGGCAGCAACATCAGAAGTAACATTGGGACGCGCCTCGTAAATTGCAAGTAACACACCTAATGGCGTTGTGATTCTTCTAATATGAAGATTGTTATCTCTCTTAATGTCGTAAGTAATTTTACCAACTGGATCTGGAAGGTTAACCACATCTCTTACAGCGTCTGCTATAGCAAAAATTCTATCCTTATTAATAGTTAAGCGATCAATTTTAGATGCAGGAAGGTTATTTTTTTTAGCTAAATCAAGATCAATTTTATTTTGCGTGATAATTTCTTGATATCTAGCCTTAATTTCATCACAAATTTCTAATAAAATCTTATTTTTTAATTCGGTTGATAAATTAGCAATAGATGTAACAGCTTTTTTACTATCTTCGCATAATATTTTAACTTCTTTTTTAATTGTCATAATTAAATAATGATTTAATGACCTGCTTCCTGATCCTTCTTCCCAAATGCAGTTTTAATACCACCAACAGACATATGAGGAGGCTTAAGGTTGGCCAAAAGAAAATTCTTTTGAGCCATAACAACTAATTTTGATCGAATCGCAATTGGCATAAATTTTTCGATAAAGTCAAAAGTAACACTTCCCATAGCTGGTGTTGCAACTTTTAATACATCATCAAAAGACATAGCAGGCGATAGAATATCCATTAATCCTTTAAATTTTGCTGCCATACCAAAAGATTCTCCATCTTCTGATAAAAGTTCTAAACCGCCAATTGCACCGCCAGAACCATCACTACCAGGATGAAAACCTTGCGATCCACCACCGCCTCCTCCACCTTCGCTATCTTTCATGGAGGATAATCTTGACATTAATTCAGCAATATCAGACATTATTTAGATTTTTTATTATAAAATTTCTTCTTTATTATGTGATAACTAGATAAGGCAATAAATATAAAAAATATAATTAATGATAAAATAATAAATATTAAAGATATTATATTAGCCCATCCCATTTCTATCCGGGTCAAATATTCATGATAAAGCATAAATAAAATCTGAAATATTGAAATGAAAGCGATAAAATTACAAATAGATGCTAAGGTTAATAATATTTTAGCCTTATTTTTAATATAATCATCGCCAAATAATACAGTAAAACCCCTAACTAGCTTAATAATTAACAATATAGAAGCTATAGAAAATAAGGGTATTAAAAGATTATTAATTACTATTTCATTAACTTCAGTTGGATTCATAATATTTAAATATTTAATCCCATCAAAATTATTTTTAAGATAAATATAACTAATTATTTAACTTTGTGGAATTAATTTTAGAGACCTTTATGCATGATTTAATAAAATCAAACAACTGCATAAGACCTATTTAATGTTAATCAATAGCAGATAGAGCTGTCATATTTAAGATTTCATCAATCGATGATCTCATAGTTACAATTTGCACTGATTTTTCAAAGCCAGTTAAAATTGGACCAATAACACTACATTCACTAAATTCTTCCAATAATCTTGTAGCAATATTAGCCGAATGTAAGCCTGGACAAATTAAAATATTAGCTTCATCAGTTAAACGGCAGAAAGGATATTTTTCTCTCTTCTCTTTGTTAAGAGCAACATCAGCTGTCATTTCACCATCATATTCAAAATCAACTTTTTTTGCATCCAAAATTGCTACCGCATCCTTAATTCTTTTAGATTCGGTGTGTAAAGCGCTACCAAAATTAGAATATGATAAAAATGCAACTCTTGGTTGATATCCCATATCCTTAACTTTTTCGGCAGTTTGAATAGCAATTTGCGCCAATCTATCTGAAGAAGATAATTCTGAGCAAGAAGTATCAGAAACAAAAACAGTACGATTTTTAGAAATTAAAATAGATATTCCAAGCTTAACTTCTCCGTCCTTACTCTTAATTACTTTTGAAATGTCATTAAGATTTTTACGATAACCACGAGTTAAGCCAGTAACTAAACAATCACCATGACCAAGGCTAAGCATTGCTGAAGCAAAAATATTACGATCTGTTTTGATCATTCTTTGACAATCAGAATATAAAACACCCTCTCTTTGTAATTTTTTATAAATAAAGTCAGAATATTTATCATTATCAGCAGAAATTGAAGCATTATGGATTTCAATACCATCCTTTTTAATGCCAAAATCAGTCATTTTTTCAGTTATAACTTGATCTTTACCAATTAAAATTGGAGTTCCATAACCGCTATCACGCCATTTTGCAGCAACTTTTATAATTTCACTTTGTTCACCTTCAGTAAAAATAACCCTTTTTGGATTTTCTTGTAAGCGATCAAAAATCATACTCATAGAATTTGCAGTAGGATCTCTTCTTGCTTGTAAAGATTTAGCATATTCATTCCATTTGGTGATAGGTTTTTTCGCGACTCCACTTTTAACAGCAGCCTTAGCAACCGCAACAGGAATACGACTAATTAAACGAGCATCAAAAGGAGTTGGAATAATATAATTAGGACCAAATTTAAGTTTTTTACCGCCATAGGCTTTAATTACCTCATCAGGAACCTCTTCTTTGGCAAGCTCAGCAAGGGCATAAGCTGCTGCTAATTTCATTTCCTCATTAATTTCAGTCGCTCTAACATCTAAAGCGCCACGGAAAATATAAGGAAAACCCATAACATTATTAACCTGATTTGGATAGTCACTACGACCAGTTGCAACAATAGCATCTGGAACAGCTTCAAGAGCATCTTCAGGACGAATTTCTGGGTCAGGATTGGCCATAGCAAAAATAATTGGTTGCTTAGCCATTGATTTAACCATATCTTTACTTAGCGCGCCCTTAACAGAAAGACCCATAAAGATATCAGCATCTTTCATAGCATCTGATAATGTTCTGCAATTGGTCTCAACAGCGTGCTTCTCCTTCCATTCATTCATGCTTTCTTTACGACCCTTATAAATAACACCAGTTCTATCGCATAAAAGGATATTTTCTGCTGGCATACCAGCTTCTTTAATAAGTTCCAGGCAAGCAATACCAGCAGCACCAGCACCATTAATTACCATGCGAGATTTTTTAATATCTTTACCAGCAATTTCTAAAGCATTAAGCATCCCCGCAACCGATATAATTGCCGTACCATGTTGATCATCGTGAAAAACAGGAATATCCATTAATTCACGCAGTCTTTTTTCAATAATAAAGCAAGCAGGAGAGCCAATATCTTCAAGATTAATACCACCCCAACTTGGTGAAAGATATTTAACTGAATTAATAAATTCTTCAATATCAGTAGTATCTACCTCAATATCAACCGAATCAATATCAGCAAATTTTTTAAATAATACCGATTTACCCTCCATAACAGGCTTAGATGCAGCAGCACCAAGATTACCAAGGCCCAAAACTGCGGTACCATTAGAAATAACAGCTACATAATTAGCTTTGGCTGTATAATCATAAACTTTTTCAGGATCTTTGGCAATTTCTTCACATGGAATTGCAACACCAGGAGAATAGGCAAGAGCTAAATCCCTCTGGGTATTAAGATTTTTTGTTGCATGCATTCCAACCTTGCCTGGCTTAGGATTTTTATGAAAATCTAAAGCTTCTAATTCTATTTGAGTTCTTTTTTCTGACATTAAAAATATGTTGATTTAGTTTCGATTTGAAAGGATTTTATAGGTAAAATTGTAAAAAATCCAGAATAAAATTGGCAATAATATTCCCGGAGCAACTTCATAAATATATTTATCTAATCCTAACACCCGCCAAATAATAATAGTTACCATGCCTAAAATAGCTATTATTATAGCTATTCTTTCAGATATCTTACCTCCGCAAGCATAAATAATTAATAAAGGAGCAAAAGAGGCAGCTAAGGATGACCAAGCAATAATTACCAAATCAAAAACACTTTTACTACCATAAATGGCAATTAATAATGCTGTTAAAGTTACAAAAATAGTCGATAATTTTGTTATTAAATAAGAAATATTACCCTTATCATTAAAATCACGAGTAATAGCCGCACTACAGCTTAATATTTGCGAATCTGCCGTTGACATGGTGGCAGCAAAAAGACCAGCCAAGATTAATCCAACTAAAATTTCTGGGAGTAAATCCATTGCCAAAATTGGCAATGCCAATTCAGCATCAAAATTAGCAGTATCAGGAAGCAATAACCGAGCCGAAATACCAACTAAAACAGTTAAAATGCAAAAAATAACATAAAAGCTATAATAATATATTCTTACTTTAGTCATATTATCTGGATTATCCATAGCCATAAATCTAACCATGATATGAGGCTGACCAACAATACCAATTCCAGCAAAAAACCAACCAGATATAAATAATAAAGGACCAACAAATGAGCCTAATGCTAAATTATGTGGAAAAAGCGCAACATAATCAACCGAAACCTCATTCATTTTGTTAAAAACTTCTCCAATTCCTCCTATTTTGTCAATTGCAACAAAACAAAGTAACATCATAGCAAAAATCATAACAAAAGATTGAGCTGCATCGGTCCAAATGGAAGCCCTAATACCACCAGCAAAACAATATAATAAAACCATAATCGCTCCAATAATAGCACCCAAATTATAATCCCAACCAAATAATATGTGCAAAGCTTTACTACCGGCATTAAGCTGAGCAGCAGCATAAACACCAAGAAAAATAACAGTTATAATACCCAAATATATTCGTAATGTTTTATAGTCAGTTCCACCCCATTTACTTATGGCGCCTGCAAAACTAAGAATAGATTTTTCTTTTGATATGATGCGTAATTTTTTATGGATAAAAATAGAAGCTATAAAATCACCAAAAACCCAACCAATTAAAAGCCAAATTGACGAAATTCCATAAAAATAAGTATAGCCTATCATACCAATAAACATATAACCACTATTAGCGGTAGCAACTGCAGAAAGTGCTACAAGCCAGGGCTTAATAGAATGATTTGCCAAAAGATAATCAACATTATTATGACGATTGGCAATAGTTGATAGCACACCAATAATAACAAAAATAAATAGGCAAATTGCAAAGCTAATAACCATAGGATAATTGGTGTGATTGAAAATATGACTATTTTGCATGATGATGTCTACTAAATCAAATTAATTTTAGATTTTGTCAAGCTAGTCAATATTTTCATTTCTTGCTAAGTAATACCAAAATTTACCTTAAAAACTAAAATACTATTGATTTTACTATTTTATAATAGAAAATAACTATAACATATAAAATTTCAAAAAAATTAAGAATAAGGGGGTTTTGCACAATCTCTAAGATGTCTAATTCTTAAAATTATTTAGATTATAATTATAAATAAGATTATTTAATAAATTAAAATTTACAAAAATGACATTAAGCAAAAAAGAATGGATAAAATCTAGAATGCTAGAAATGAAAAAAGATATATTATTATCTTTAGCAATATTCTTTAGCTATTTTTTAGCTTTTCGATCATATACATATTACCATGCATTTTCCAAACATAAACATAATTTGAATCATTACCTAGATTATCTTTTGTGGTATTTGGCGATAGAATCAATATTGATATTAATAATAATTATATTTTCCATGATCTTAAGTGTTTTTAATAGAAATTTAAATTATTTAATATCGGCCTCTATTTTAGGCTATTGCTCTGCCTCTATTTTAAATCCTTTTGTTCTTCATGTTGATCTGCCCTTTCTTGGATTTATATTCTTTCAGCCAGCGTCAATAGCTTCAGTTTTAATTTTTGTTATTTCATATAATAAACTATTAAAAGACAAAATTGATCGTAAATATGTTTTTATCTTAACTGCCTTAAGCTTTAACTTTGGAATGATTCTTGTTGGATTAATATATTAAATTACTAACTAAATTACTATAAATATGCCTTATTTAAAAATTAATATTGTAGATGCGCGAACTAATCAATACCAACTTAGTAATGGTAACAGAATAATTAATGACTCCTCATTTGCTGGACATATGTGGTATGAGATAGCTGATAATAATGGAAATCATCATAGTTTTGGATTTGGACCAATTGAAACGGTGCTTAAGGGTGATGGAGAAGTTAAAATTTTTGATGATATATTATATAAGCAAGAGCCAAATAATGATGAACATTATTATAGTAAGCAGGTTTATATAACGGAAGATCATTATAATGTACTAAAGAGTTTTGGAGAAGATCCGGGTAAGTTTGGATTTAATGTTAGTGAGTATAATGCCGCTAGCAATAATTGCATTAACTTTACATGGAAGGCATTATCAGAATCAGGTTTGGTAAGTTTTACCAATTTGGATTCAGATTATGATGGCAACACCTTTCCTCAAGATAATATAGAAAATGCTCAAAATGTAATAAATGCAATAGATTCTCGCATCGATATTACTCATCAAATGACATTAGAAAGACCAAGTGTTGTATCTAATGATTATATGGATTTTATAGCCTCTCAAATGTCATTTCCAGATGATGTGACACCTCCATATGGTTCAGATTGGTTAGGATTTAAAGATTGGATAAAACAAAATCTAGAACAACAGCTTAATCAATCATTAACAGATGAAGCATTTGAGAATATGCTATCTCAAATATCTCAAGCAGAAGCAACGCAACAAGTAATACGTCGTTATGATCCGTTAATATTAGATCTTGATGGTGATGGTGTAGAATTAACAGGAATAAATAATTCCAATGCCTATTTTGATCTTGATGCTGACGGTATGAGTGAAAGAACAGGCTGGGTATCTAGTGATGATGCTTTTTTAGCATTAGATAAAAATGATAATGGTAATATAGATGATATAGGAGAATTATTTGGTAATCAAAATCAAAGTGGTTTTAGTGAATTATCCGAATATGATAGTAATAATGATAATAAGATAGATTCCTCAGATGATATATATTCTTCTTTAAAAATTTGGCAAGATGAGGATGGCGATGGTATAACAGATGATGGAGAGTTGATATCTCTTGAAAATGCACAGATAAGCTCAATTAATCTTGATGGTAAAATAAATGTAAATCAAAATATTGATGGCAATTTAATCAAAACAATAGGATCTTATGAAAAAACAGATGGGACAATAGGTCAAGTAGCAGATATTGATTTTAATATTAATCAGTCAGATAGTCAGTTTAATGGCAATTATGATCTTAATATTAATACTATATTCCTACCATTTATTAGAGGATATGGCGATGTAAAAGCTCTTCATATTGCAGCAAGTGAGGATGAGGCATTAATGAATAAATTATCTAATTTAAGTAATTTAAATCTGGATAATTATAATAATATCAACACATTAATAGAAGATATAATATTTCATTGGTCTGGCACTTCTGAAGTAACAGGAGATAGAGGATTATTCTCTGCACAAAAACTTTCTACTTTAGAGAAATTTCGTGGTGATGAATTTATAGATAATTGGGGTAATGGCAATATAACAGCAATTCAAAGACCCTTAATTGAAACTGCATGGGAAGAATTATTTAATTCTCTTAAAACAAAATTATTAATTCAAAGTACATTTAAAGATATTTTTAATGCTAGCTATGATTTAGCAAATGATCAAATTATTTTAAGTGAAGATGTAGAATTAGAAAATATTAAGTCTGATGCTGAAGTA
>JAOFKK010000033.1 GCA_028040005.1 Rickettsiales bacterium | reverse complement strand
ATTGGATTGATAAAAATCTTACAGAATTATTGCAATATAGAAAATATCGAGAATATGTTTATAGGGGGGCGGAAAGAGAAGATCGTAGTGGTAATAATAGATGGGATCTTACTGCATCATCAATTGAAGCGGCAATAGATTCAACTGCAAGAATTGGTATTGATATGAAATACTGCATCGATCCTACTAAAGAATATAATGTAGATCATGGTGATATAATGAAGGCTTATTATGTTCCTGGGAGTAATGCTAACGGAGGTTACAAATTTTATGATAAGCTTCTAGAAGAGAGGGGTGGTAATCAATTTGGGCCATTTGCAGTACAAAAATATTATTATCGAGGCACAACATCTTCGGAATTTAACTGCGGTAAATATCTTCAAGAGCCAAGAGGAAAAGTTAGATCAGAGGTTAATGGAAGTGCTGGAACAAAAAAAGGTGTATGGAATATTATGGGCAGCAATGATCCAGATATGAATCAAATGAGACAAATATATCGTGATGCCTATGATTGCTGCATGAGAAAGAAACATGGATCAATTTGCGTAGAATATGATTCTGATTATAGCCCTGATTCTGATTCTGATTATGATAATGATGATGTATTTGATGGCGGCGATTATTATGTTGAACCAAACCATAATATAGATCCCGATTTAGAGGATATTAAAGAACCGGTTTATAATGATAATTATAGAATTTGTAATGCTGAGGAGGTCTGTTCTTTTGGGGCGATAGATACAGGAAATATTTTACCATTAGAGTTTGATAGTGAATATATAACAACTACTGATAGAGATATAGATAGTAATGCCAACAATCTATTATGTGCACATACAATTAGCTTATGTCCTTTTGATTTTAATATAGGCGGTGCAACTGCAATATGTAATCATGTTAGTCCAACAGATCTAGACATAGATTTAGATTCAGATCAGATGTGTTCTAGTGGTGATATGACTGCAACAAATATCGGTGAACCTGGTAATAATAATGGATGTCAAAAAAGAGAAAATATTGGTACATGTGATAATTATTGCCAAATGCTTAATCATTGCGTGATTGTTGATAGTAGTAGTGATTATAGCAATATATCTATTAATTCACCATATTTTGACAAATCATGTTTTGATTTTAAGGGAGTTTCAAAATATAGCGGATCATCTTCCCATTGGAGGGCTGGCGAGGTAACAACATTATCACTTTCTGATCATGATAGCTTATTACCTGTTAGCTCTTCTACCATAAATTTATTTCCCGATGATATTACCAGATTAACTTCACCAATAGCACAATGTGTACGAGAAACTATAAAAAATGTTTTTTTAAATAAGGCGGGACACACAAGATGTCTTGAAGGAAATAATTTTGGTAATTATGATACTTGCCCCACAGGTCAATATAAATGGCTAAAAGGTCAAGATCTAGAAAATATAACGAATGATGAAGGTGATAGGGTTTATTTTTCGATATTTAAATTTATACAAGATAAATTATATGATATAGTTCAGGTATTTTTAATATTATATGTCATGATGTTTGGCTTGCAAATATTGATGTCAGAAAAAATAATTCCAAGAGATAAAATATTAAATAATTGCTTAAAATTGGGAATAGTATTATATTTTGCAACCGGCAATGCTTGGCAAACATATTTTTTTGATGTTGTGTATTATATATCGGTTACTTTTGGCAATATTATATTAGATTTACAAAATGCTAGTTTGGCTATGGATGATTCATCCGTAGGGTCAGAAGAAATGAATAGATGTTATTTTGATCCTGCATTATATAGCTCAGAAATGCAATATGTATCATTGTGGGACACGTTGGATTGTAAATTATCACAATATCTAGGCTTAGCACCTGGCCTTACATCTGGCAATCTTGCTATTTTAATTATAGCTGGCTTTTTTACGGGGTCATATGGTATTTATTTTGCCTCCTTATTATTTACATTTGCTATTCAGTTTTTTCAAATAATATATTTAACTTTATATATATTCCTTAGTACATCAATTGCTGTTATTATGTTAATTTTTATATCGCCAATAATAATGGTTGCCTTATTATTTGAAAAAACAAAAACAATGTTTAATGAATGGCTAAAACAATTATTAGAATCGGCAACGCAAATTATTATATTATTTTCTTTTGTGTCATTAACTATATTTTTATTTGATTATTTCTTTACTGGGTCAGCAAAGTTTGAAAATAATAAAATTAATTGCGAATGTTCTTGTAAGGTTAAAAATGGCTTAGCTGACGGTAGTACTGAAAAATATTTTATTCATGGAGGATATAAAAAATGTGGCACAGTAAGGGGTAATGTAGTTGACGATTCTGTTGCAGCTGGTGCAATTGCTGGAGGCGTAGCTGGTGCTGGAGCGGGACTTATGGTTGGTGGCCCCATTGGTATGGCCGCAGGAGCTGCTGCAGGAGCGGCAGGGGGAAGTGTTGCTGGATCTGTAGCTGGAGGAAGTGTCGAGGGAGCAACGACTATTACCTGTAAGGATGAATTTAATGGTGGAAATCTTGATGCTACAAAAGATGAAAATAATATATTAATAGTGGATGATCAAAGAATAGTAATTAATTGTGAAAATATCTATCGTGAAGGTCTTTGTAATCAAAGAGATGGTTTTGAAATTATGGATCCTAAAGCGGATAGCTTAATATGTATGATGAGAATAGGCAGTGAATCGGTAGGGAAAACGTCAAATTTAGCAATATTTGGTGTTGCTGCCCCAGTTTTAAATATATTATTGGCGCCAGACAGAGTTATAACATTAATATTGACATTGGTTAAAATAGTAATGATAACATATATAATAAAAATTATGACATCAAGAATAGGTACGATTGCATCAGTGATGTGGGGAGGAAAACCTCTTCCGTCTTCCATTTCTGGAGCAGATATAGGTATTAAAAAAGCCTTTAATAGGACTAAAAATTTAGCTAGTAAAACGCAACAATTAGCTAATAGAGGTGCAGGTAAAAAAGCAACAGAATTTGCAAAAAGTAGATCGGGTAACAGTGGCAGTTCTGGCGGCGAATCTCCACCTAAATCCGGCGGTAATGATTCATCAAGTTTTTAATATTATTATCACATTATAGTATTTATATGAATAAATTTATATTAACTTTCTTTTATATAGGATTAATTAAAAAAGCACCAGGAACTTTTGGTTCATTTGCTGCTGTAATATTTTGGATTTTGGTTAATTATTTTTTACCTAAAATAAATATCTTTTGGCCAATATTTTTAATTATCATTACACTTTATGGCTGTATTTTTATCAAAAATTATTCCAGAGGTAGTTATAATATCGATGATAAATCAATTGTGATTGATGAAGTTTTAGGACAAATATTAACATTAGAAGTGGTATTTTATTATTTTAATCTTGAATATAATATTTTTAATCAAAGCAATATATTGATTATATTTTTATGCTTTATGACTTTTAGATTTTTTGATATTATAAAAATATTTCCTATCAATATAATTGATCAAAAATTTAAAACTGGTTTTGGGGTAATGCTAGATGATCTAATGGCCGCAATATTTGCTATTATTTGCTCAATAATTATAATAACAGCTATATTGTAATGAAAAAAACAGGATTTGGCCTAGTTGAAACTTCAATAATTATCGCCATAATATCTTTTATGACTGTTTCTGCGTTAAGTTTATATAAAATTAATCTTAATCAACAAAAATCAACATTAGAAAAACTAAAAGAAGAATATGCAATTGCTAATATTGAACATTTAGATACAAGGGCAAGATTTAATAAAATTTATGAAGCGATTAAATTATTTGTTATTAAAAATCATCGCCTTCCATGCCCTGATCATGATGCGGATGGGGTAGAGGATGTAGGTAATAATTGTGATAATTCTAATATAGTTACCAGTACAAATATAAAATATGGTGATTTACCCTATCAAACATTAGGTTTAACTACAGAATTTAATATGGATGAATGGAATAGAAATATATCTTATTATGTTGATATTAGATTTACTTTTAAAAGCCAAGATAATAATGCAATTGATGGCTTTGCTATGGAAAAAACCATGCATGATATTAATAATGATGATGAAACAATAGATGGAAGGGTGATAGATGATAATTTCGAACTAATTGAAATTACCGATGGCACAAACCAAATAGAGCCAGAAGATGGATTAAGTAATCAAATTAGACCGAATGCTAGCTATTTATTTATATTAATGAGTGGTGGGTCAGATGCTGCTCGTAATAATGAAAATATCGATAATGACGATAATTTATTTACAACCGAGCAAGGTGATATATTATTTTTTAAAAATAAACAAGAAATATTACAAGATACAGGAATGACACATTTTTTTTGTTCAATAAATGATAGTAAAATAACATTTAATAATGATTCTGGTGATAATGATGGTAATTTAGGAAGTTGTAATGATGGGTCAGAAATTGCTTTTGATAATGTAATTCATGGAGCAAATATTTATAGCATCACAACATGCCCTTGTACCACTATTGAAAACATTATCAGAAAATGTGAAGCATATGGTATTTGGCAAAATATAACAAATATGCAGATAAATCAATGTAATCAATAATTTATGAAAAAACGCAGAGCCTATTCATTATTAGAAGTATCTATAGCATTATTCATTGTGGCAATATTGCTAACCAGTGGTAGTTTACTTTTTAGCAATATTTCTAAAAATCAAAATATTCAGGAAGCGCAAATAATTACCTTAGAAAGAACCGATAAAATATATAAAGCTATTTTAAATTATTTATCTGAAAATAAAAGATTACCATGTCCAGCAAGATTAGATATTGCATATAATGATAATAATTACGGATCTGAATCTAGAACTGGAGAAGATTGTGATGAGATTAATAACTCTCCATTACCGGCTTTTAATTTCCTTGGTGATGGTGCTAGTCAAACAGTTGGGGTTAGTGGTAATAATATGAAAATCGTGTATGGTATGGTGCCAATTGACGTTCTTAATCTTGGTAAGAAAGATGCTGAAGATGGTTATGGTCGTAAATTTAGTTATGTTATGATAAAAGAATTTGGAACAAAAATAGGAGTTAGTTTGGGTTTTGAGTCTTATGCAGGAAGCGATAGATTGGGTGAAGCAAATATATTTGAATATATCAATATTAAAGATAATTCATCAGGAACTAATGTAACCATTTCTGATAAAGCTATAATGTTGCTTATCAGTCATGGTGAAAATGGTGCTGGGGCTTATAATCCTGACACGGGTGCGCAATTATTTCCACAACCTTTTATTACTGATGAAGTTGATAATTTCTATCAAGATACAACTCCAACCCCATATAATAAAGATTTTTTTATTGATTCTAATGAAACTAATATTCTATCCGGAGAGCCTATTACTTTTGATGATTTTGTTATATTTAAAACTAAGGATCAGATAATTCGTGATTCGGAATTGGAATTTATGCAATGCTCTGTTGAGCAAGGATTTATTAATAGTAATTATGATGTAGCATGTTTTTCAGGAGATGGCTCAGTTACTCAGAAATCATATGGTGAAACTAGTGATGTTACAGCAACATTAATTGGTAGTGATGCAACAAATTGTGGTTGCGATACTTCTAATGCTATTTTACAAAGAACATGCGGCAAGTATGGTAAATGGTCTGATATTTTTTGTAATGAATATCATAAAGTACAAATATTAGATGAGGTAAGGGCTGATAGCACATCTGGTTTAAAATTATATGATGATAGTGGTGCTAATGGAATTTTTATTGAAGATGGTGGTAATGTTGGTATTAATCAATCAAACCCTGAAAGTCATCTCGATATTGATGGGGATGCATCAATAAGTGGCGTTATGAATATTAATAATTTTAGACTCGAAGGTGTTGTAAAGGATGCATTTGACAATGGAATACTAAATGTTCAATCTGGTAGTTTTGCTACATCAACTGAGATTCGCATGGGTAGATTAGATCAAGATATAAGATACTCATCAATAAAAGTTAAAAAAGGAGAGGGGTCTTATATGCAATTTTTAGTGCATGATGATGTTAATTCGGCTCCATATCAAGGACAAGTCATGGCTATGCACATGACTCATCAAGGTAGAGTGGGAATAAAGGATAGCACACCATCATATGATTTAGATGTTAATGGCACATTTAGAGCTTATGGAATTACCGATAGCTCTGATGCTAGATATAAAAAAAACATTGCACCAATCTCTAATATCCTATCTAAAATTTTACAATTAAATGCGGTCCATTATGATTGGAGAAAAGAAGATTTTCCTGATAAAAACTTCTCCAAAGATAGGCAAATTGGTTTTATTGCCCAAGAGGTAGAAAAAATATTTCCAGAATTAGTATCAACAGATGAAGAGGGTTACAAATCTATTTCTTATGGTAAAGTAACGGTATTTTTAGTTTCTGCCATACGGGAATTGCAAGAAAATCACCAAAAAGAAATAGCGGATCTTAGAAAAGAATATGATCAAAAAATTGATAAATTAATCAAAAGAATTGAAAAATTAGAAAATGCCAATTAAATTATTTGTTATTATTATATTATTTTTTTTTATCTTCTTGCCAAAATAGTCCTTTGGAAAATTTATTAAAGCAAGAACCCCAAATTAAAGCAGTAAAAAACTATAATTCTTTTTTATCTTTAGAATATGCTAATTATGCCAAATATTTACACAAAATAAAAGAAGGGGAGTCGGCCAATAATTTTGCACAAAAATCGCTAGATGCATTTCGAGGCGCATATTTATCACCAGAAATTCCACAAAATTGGAATTTTCCAATAAATAAAATTGATGAAGCAATTTTTGCAGGTAAAAGATTACAAAATATTAATAATTTTGAAACCAAGATTGAGCTACCTATACAGCTTGCACATTTAATTTTACTTTATGATTGCTGGATTAGCGGTAAAGCTAGTAAATTTAACCAATTTATTGCCAATTCTGATTGTAAAAATCGTTTTTATCTATTGTTAGATGAAATTGAAGAATATAAATCTAAAATTAAAGAACAAAAAATAGAAAATAAAATATTAGATTTAACTGAATTTACTCTATATTTTGATTTTAATAGTTATCAATTAAATAGTGATGCAAGAATAGAGCTTAAAGAAACCTTAGAGTTTTTAAATAATTATGATGATATATATTCTATTTTATTGATTGGTTCCGCAGATTCATCTGGTAAGAAGTTATATAATAAATATCTTTCAACTCAGAGGGTTAAGATAGTTCAAAATTATCTATTTAAAAATGGTGTTCCAAAAAATGCAATTTACAAAACATCGTTTGGGGAGGAGAAGCCAAAAATGATTACTGATAATAAAATTCAGGAAAAAAATAATCGTTATGTAAAAATATATATCTCACGCGGAGAAAACATCAATAAAATACCTCTGCCAATTATAGAGCAAAATATTTATTTTAATAAAATTACAGAAGCAAAAAAAAGGAATTAAATATCGCTAGATTCAATAAATTTTTTGATCTTTGTGATGGCGTTAGCTTCTATTTGTCTTACTCTTTCGCGGGAAATATTGTAAAAATCGCTTAATTCATTGAGAGTTATTGATTTTTCAAGTAATTTTCTCTTGGTAAAAATATCCTTTTCCCTATCATTAAGGGATTTCATTGCCAAATTAACCAATTTAGCTTTTCTTTGTGTTTCTTGATTTGTAATTGCTATTTCTTCAGCTAGGGGATCTTTTGAAGGGATCGTCTCTCCCACTTCTGCACCATCTTCAGAGATAACATTATTTAAGGAAGTATCGCCATTACAAATACGGCTATTCATGTTGGCAACTTCTTTTTCGGAGACATTTAGATTATTTGATATTTTTGTAATATTATCAATAGTGATAGATTCTTGATTTTCAATTCCTAAGGATCTTTTTATCTTTCCAAGATTAAAAAATAATTTTCTTTGAGCAGCATTGGTACCTATTTTAACTAATGACCAAGATTTTAAAATATAATCTTGCATATATGCTTTGACCCAAAGCATAGCATAGGTTGAAAATCTAAATCCTTTAATGGGATCAAATTTTTGTACAGCCTGTATTAAGCCCAAATTACCTTCTGAAACTAAATCGGCAATTGAAAGGCCGTATTTTTTAAATTGAAATGCCATTTTTGCAACCAATCTTAAATGACTTTGGACTAATATTTTTGCTGCATCCTTATCATTAAAATTAACAATTTTAAGGGCTAGGTTATATTCCTCTTCTTTTTTTAAAATAGGAAATTTTTGTATTTCTTGAAGGTATCTTGCAAAATTAACTTCAAAATTATTTGATAGTTGATTGGAAGATAAAATTAATTCTGTCATAATTATTATCTAAAATAGTCTCATTTATCGTTAAAAATATTATAAGTAATATTATACATTATTTTACATAAAATGTCAATAATGGTATTGGCCCCTAAAAACCCTTTAGGACATCTCTCATGGAATATAGGCCATTTTTCTGCCCACTAGCCCAAATTGCAGCTCTTATTGCACCTTTAGCGTAGATAATCCTATTTGAAGCTTTATGGGTAAGCTCAACCCTCTCGCCATCGCTAGCAAAAATAACAGAATGATCGCCAATGACGTCGCCACCTCTTAATGATGCGAAGCCAATTTCATTTTTAGTTCTTTCGCCTGTAATTCCGTCCCTTGTTCTTTTAGCTACTTCACCAAAATCTAATCCTCTACCTTGTGCCACAGCTTCTCCCAAAGAAAGTGCAGTTCCAGATGGTGCATCCTTTTTGTAACGATGATGCATTTCAATAATTTCAGCATCATAATCTTCATGTAAAATTTTAGAAACTTTTTCAGTCAAATTCATTAATAAATTAACCCCAATTGACATGTTAGTTGAATAAACAATTTTGGTTTTTATAGATGCTTCATGAAGATTTTGTTTTTGCTTTTCAGTAAATCCAGTTGTACCGCAAATAAAAATCTTATTATATTGTGCAGCCTTTTGAGCACATAAAATTGATAATTCTGGAGCTGAAAAATCGATTACCGCATCAGAATTTTTAAATAATTTGTCAATATCGCTATTAGCTTCAAGATTAATGTTTTTAATACCTATAATTTCACCGATATTTTGTCCATCTAATCCTAATTTTTTATCAACCAAACCAAAAGCGATTTCGGTAATGTCATTTTGATAAACTAATTGTGCAATCTGGGTTCCCATCCTGCCATTAATTCCAGTTATTCCTATTTTCATATTATTATAAAGTTACTTTAAATTTGGGAAATAATATTACACGCACCTTTGACCATTGTTCTGACCCTTCCTATGTAAGAAACTCTTTCTTTTTCAGAGATAACGCCCCTAGCATCGAGTAAATTCAAAATATGACTAGCCTTTAATGATTTTTCATAGGCTGCAATGGGTAAGTTATTATTAAGTAGATTATTAACCTCAATTTCACATTCAATAAAATCTTGTAATAATATATCCTTATTAGAATGTTCTAAAATATAGGCTGAATTTTGTTTTTCGGTTTCTAAAAATACATCCCGATAGGTTATTTTTTCTGCACCTTCCTTGCCATTCCAGTTAATATCAAAAATATTATCAATATCTTGAATATGCATGGCGATTCTTTCTAAGCCATAAGTCACTTCAACCGGAATTGTTGAACATTCAATACCACCAATTTGTTGCATATAGGTAAATTGGGTGATTTCCATCCCATTATACCAAACTTCCCAACCAAGGCCACTAGCACCCACTGTAGGATTTTCCCAATCATCTTCAACAAAACGAATATCATTATTTTTAACATCAATACCAATTGCGGTGAGAGATTTTAAAAATAATTCTTTAATATTATCTGGCGCTGGTTTTAAAATTGTTTGAAATTGATAATAGGAACCTAAACGATTAGGATTATTACCATAGCGACTATCGGTTGGCCTACGGCAAGGCTGAACATAGGCAATATTCCAATTTTTACGAATTAAGGTTTGTAAAATAGTAGCAGGATGCAAAGTGCCAGCCCCAACCTCAATATCAATTGGTTGTAAAATAGCGCAGCCAGTTTTGGCCCAATAATTTTGTAAATTAAGAATAATTTCTTGAAATGATAATTTTTTTGTCATATTTCATAATACAATTAGATACTCTTATATCACTTTTTGCAACATTTTGCAACAAAATTGCTTTATAAGTTAATAAAATGAGACCTTTGCATAATTGATTTTCT
>JAOFKK010000032.1 GCA_028040005.1 Rickettsiales bacterium | reverse complement strand
ATCTTCTTGTTAATAACTTTGTTAATTATAATAATAAACTTATTACACCCCCTTATTATAATAATAAATATATAGATTTATTTTGAAATTATATAAAACTTTAAAAAAAGAAAAATTCTCTACCCCTCCAATTTGGTTTATGAGGCAAGCAGGAAGATATCTTCCTGAATATAGAGAAATAAGATCTAAAGAAAATAATTTTTTAGATTTATGTTACAATCCAAAATTAGCATCCAAAATAACTTTACAACCTATTGAAAGATTTGGATTTGATGGGGCGATATTATTTTCTGATATTTTAGTGATCCCAGATGCTTTGGGTATAAAAACAGAATTTATTAAAAATTTTGGACCAAAATTACAATCAGTAACAAATCAAAAGCAATTAGAAAATCTTAAAATAAATAATATTAAAAATCATCTTAATCCTGTTTTTGAGACAATAGATATTATTAAATCAAACAAACCTAAGGAAACCAATTTAATTGGTTTTAGTGGCTCTGCTTGGACTATTGCAACCTATATTATTGAAGGATCTTCTTCTAAAAATTTTGAAAAAACAAGATCTATAGCAATAAATGATGAGATATTTTTTCAAAAATTAATTAACATCTTAATAAATGCTATTATTGAATATTTATCTCATCAAATTGAATCTGGTGTTGAAATTATTCAATTATTTGATTCTTGGGCTGGTATTTTACCTGAAGATCAATTTAATAAATGGGTATTAAATCCAAATAAACAAATTATAGATAAAATTAAGGATAAATATCCTAATATTCCTGTTATTTTATTTACCAAAGGAGTTGGACTTTTAAATGAAAATATTTGTAAAGATATTAATTTTGAATGTTTGGCGATTGATCAAAACATACCTAAAAAATGGGTTAAAAATAATATTCAAAATAAATATAATAAGGTGATTCAAGGTAATTTGGATAATATTCTTCTTTGTTACGGATCAAAAGATCAAATTAAAAAAGAAGTTTTAAATATTTTGGATAATTTTAATGACCACCCTTTTATATTTAATTTAGGACATGGTATTTTAAAAGATACGCCAATTGAAAATGTTGAATTGGTGTTAAATTTAGTAAGAAATTATAAAGATTAACCTTTTTTCAATTCTTTTAATATTTCTAATGTTTTTTTATCATCTAATTTTTCATGATAATCATCATTAATTTGAATCATTGGTGCATTAACACAAGCCCCTAAACATTCTACCTCTTTTAAAGTAAATAATTTATCTTTAGTGGTTTGATTCATTTCAATCTTTAGATGTTTTTTAATAACTTCAGTAATTTTTTTAGAACCGCAAAGCATACAAGGTGTTGTACCACAAACTTGAATTAAATATTTACCAACTGGTTCAAGATTATACATTGAATAAAAGCTAGCAACTTCATAAATATGAATTACAGGTAAATCTAGTAAGTTAGATAAATATTCAATAATTTCTTTTGAAATATAATTATTATTTTGTCTTTGAGCTAAATCAAGTAATGGCATTACTGCAGATTTTGATCTTTCTTGAGGGTATTTTGCTATTATTTCCTGTGATTTTTGTAAATTTTCTTTATCAAAAGTAAAAGACATGTTATTTTATTAATTTAAAAATTCTATCAAACCTAATATTAAACGGCCATTTTAAAAATTGCAAAAAAGGATATCGAGCCGAGAAAAATATTATTTTAGCCTCTCCTATTAAATTTTCATAGGGAATAAATCCAACTGAAGAAATAAATCTACTATCATTAGAATTATCTCTATTATCACCCATTGCAAAATAATGATTTTTAGGAACTATATATTCATCCGTATTATCTGCTATAGAATTACCATAATCAATAATTTTAACAATTCTATTATTTGGCAAAGTCTCATTAAATTGTTTTACAATAAATTGATTACCATTTTTAAATAAATCTTTAAATTCTTTATCATATTCTTTTGGTACAGCAATATTATTAATAAAAACCTGTCCATTATTTAATTTAATTTTATCACCTGGTAAGCCAATTATTCTTTTAATATAATTAATATTTGTTTCTTTTGGATTTCTAAAAACCGCCACATCTCCTCTTTCTGGCTTATCTGCAAAAATTCTCCCAGAAAATAAATCTAATCCAAAAGGTAAAGAAAATCGACTATAGCCATAAGATATTTTAGAAACTACAATATAATCATGTATTAATAAGTTAGGCTTCATAGAACCAGAAGGGATGTGAAAAGGTTCAAAAATAAAAGATCTAAAAGCAATTGCAAAAAAAACAATTAATATAATATCTTTAACAAAACCCTCCTTTTTTTTAAAAAATCTAAGTAAAGATATTGCTAAAAGTAAAAATATAAATATTAATTTAATCTCTAAAAAGCCTTTAACGATAAAAGATAAAATTATTGTAACAGCAAGAGATATATAAAAATATGATGATTTTATATTTTTAATTTTTTCTATTAAATTTTTAATTTTGTCTTTTTTATTAAACATTAAGATTTATCATTTTTATTTATAATAAATAGAACCTATTACTAATGATGAAAAAAATCAAAATATTTTTATTTTTTATTTTGTTATTTCCTAAAATATCATTTGCTTTATCGGTAAGTGATTTAATGTTTAAATCTGCAATAACACTAGAACATCAAACTAGCCATATTGAAAAGAAAAATTTTAAGAGACATAACCTTGAAAATGACCTTAAAAATTTTGAAAATATAGCATTAGGTTTACATATTAGACCTATTAAATATCTTGGTTTTAATGCTAATTTTAGTCGTTTTTCTGCTAAATCAACTGATTTTACTGATCAAAATCCTTCTATAAAATCATCTTCTAAAATAACCATGATTGATGCTTCTGCATTAATTTTTATTCCTTTAGTTGGTGATGGTTTGTTAGATTTATTTTTAGAGGCGGGTATTTCTGATATTAATAATAATTTAAAAATTCAAAAAATATCGGATAATGAATTTTTTAAATCTCATGAAACTGCATTTTTATATGGTGCCGGATTGCAAATTGATCCTTATATTTTAGATATTGCTTTTAGAGCTTCTTATCAAGAAAGGAGGGCTAATTTAAGTATTTTAAAATCAAATATTAAAACTTTTAGAGTTGGTATTGTAAAATATTTTTAATATTCCATGGATAATCTTAATAATTTAATTAAAAAATTTTCAAAATTACCAGGATTAGGCCCAAGATCAGCTCGTCGTTTTGTATTACATCTTTTGCAAAATAAAGATACATTGATGGAGTCTTTAATTGATGAAATGACCTTAGTTAAAAATCAAACCAAAAATTGCACCATTTGTGGTAATTTAGATATTACAAATATTTGTTCCATTTGTAATAATCCTAATAGAGACAGTAAATCAATTTGTATAGTTGAAGATGTTCCGGATATTTGGGCCTTGGAAAAAAATAAAATTTTTAATGGTAAATATCATGTTTTGGGTGGTGTTTTATCAGCTATTTTGGGTAAAACCCCTTCTGATTTAAATATTAATTCATTAATAGAGAGGGTTAAAAATGGCAATATTGAAGAAATTATAATCGCAATTAACCCAACTATTGATGGCGTTACTACTTCCTATTATTTATCTGAAATTTTACAAGAATTTAATATTAAAATATCAAAATTGGCCAATGGTATTCCTATAGGTAGTGAGTTAGATTATCTTGATGAAGGAACGATAAATATAGCATTTAAGGCTAGAGAAAAATTTAATTAGATGAAAAGATTTATTAAAGAAATACGTTATATAATAGAATATATTTTAGTAAGAATATTTATTCTTATTTTTCAGATTATTGGTTTTGAAAAATCCACCAAATTATCTATTTTCTTAACAAAAAATATCGGGAAAATCCTATCTGTTCATAATTTAGCTAAAAATAATATTAAAAAATCTCTTAAAAAATTAAGTGATGCAGAGATAAATAATATTTTGGATAAAATGTGGGATAATTTAGGAAAAGTAATCACAGAATATTATTTTATTAATAAAAAATCTAAGAATGAGTTTAATAAAACCATCACCCTGGATGAAAAATCTAAAAAAAACCTTCAAAAATTAAAAAGATCAAAAAAAGGCGGGATTTTATTTTCAGCACATTATGGTAGTTGGGAAGTTGGGGCTAGATATTTTTCTATGAATGATTTTAAATGCAAAATCTTATATAGGCCATTGAATAATAAATATGTTGATAAATTATTATCCCTCGATCAAAGAAGTGGAATGGATATGATTGGTAAAGGCGCTGCCGGAAGTAAAGAAATTATGAAATGTTTAAAAAATAATGAGTTTATTATTATAATGGCAGATCAAAGGGTGGGTGATGGTATTAAGGTTCCTTTTTTTGGTAGAAAAGCTTTAACTTCGCCATCTTTTGCCAAATTATCCTTAAGATATAATATTCCTTTAATACCGGTTAGAATAATCAGGGAAGATAATAATAAATTTAACATTGAAATTTCAGATTCTATTACAATTCCCAAAGATAAAGAATTGACAATGGATAAGAAAATTTATAAAATTACCAGAGAAATTAACAAAATTATTGAAAAATGGATTAAACAATATCCAGAACAATGGTTTTGGGTTCATAATAGATGGAAAAAATAACATGATTAAACAACCAAAAAAAAATAATCAAAATAACAAAAATAAAAAGCCTGATAATAAGAAAAATTTTATTATATGGGCGGCATTATTCTTTGCTTTTATTTTATTTTCTGAATTCTTTTTAACTGGCCCAAATGTTGGAGCTAGTGAAATTAAATATCATGAATTTATTCAAAAAGTCAATTCTGGCTCTGTTAATGAAGTGCAAATTAAAGGTAAGGAATTAACTTTTGATTCTGATGGTCAAAAATATTATGTTTTTTTACCGGATGATCCAAAATTAATTGAAAAATTAGAAGTAAAAAATGTAGCAATTGATGCTAAACCAACCATAAGTAAAGCTGGCAAGGTAATTGGTGGCCTACTTGGTTGGTTACCTTTTATTATTATGATTGGTCTTTGGTTATTTTTATTTAAAGGGGCTGCTGGTGGCGGTGGCAAAGCCTTTGGTTTTGGTAAATCTAAAGCAAAATTATTACAAGAACATAAAAATAAAGTTACCTTTAAAGATGTTGCAGGTATTGATGAAGCCAAGGAAGAGTTGGTTGAAATTGTAGATTTTTTAAAAAATCATAAAAAATACACTGAATTAGGTGCAAAAATTCCTAAAGGCTGCCTTTTAATAGGCTCACCTGGTACTGGTAAAACCCTTCTTGCAAGAGCTGTTGCTGGCGAGGCTAGTGTGCCATTTTTTTCTATTTCAGGTTCTGATTTTGTTGAAATGTTTGTCGGTGTTGGTGCTAGCCGTGTTCGCGATATGTTTGAACAGGGTAAACAAAATGCTCCATGTTTAATTTTTATTGATGAAATTGACGCTGTTGGTCGCCATCGTGGTAGTGGCGTTGGTGGTGGTAATGATGAAAGGGAGCAAACTTTAAATCAACTTTTGGTTGAGATGGATGGTTTTTCTGCTAATGAAGGTATTATTATTATTGCTGCAACCAATAGGCCTGATGTTTTAGACAATGCTCTTCTTCGTCCTGGTCGATTTGATCGTCAAGTTACTGTGCCAAATCCTGATATTATTGGTCGTGATGAAATTTTAAATGTCCATCTTAAGAAAATTAAATCAATCAATATTGATACTAAGGTGGTTGCTCGCGGTACTCCTGGTTTTTCAGGTGCTGATTTAGCAAATTTGGTTAATGAGGCTGCTCTTCTTGCTGCCAAAAATAATCAAAAAGTTGTAACCATGCAAAATATAGAAGATGCTAAGGATAAAATTATGATGGGCGCAGAGAGGAAAAAAATGGTCATGGATAAGGATGAAAAATCCTTAACAGCATATCACGAGGCTGGTCATGCTATTGTTGCCATTAATTGCCCCAATTCTGACCCTATCCATAAAGCAACTATTATTCCAAGGGGTCGTGCCTTGGGTTTAGTTATGAGGCTTCCTGAAAAAGATCGTTTTTCACTTACTAGAGCAAAATTAATTGATGATCTAGCTGTTGCTATGGGTGGTAGGGTAGCTGAAGAGATGATTTTTGGCTATGATAAGGTTACAACAGGCGCATCTTCCGATATTGAGCAAGCAACTAAAATGGCCAGATCAATGGTTACAAAATGGGGTTTAAATGATAAAATTGGCGCAGTGGATTATGGTAATGATAATAGTGAAAACCCATATCAACAATCAAAAACATTCTCTGAAGAAACCGCCAAACATATTGATCAAGAAATTAAAAAAATAATTGAAAACGCTTCCAAGCAAGCTAAAAAGATTTTAACTGACAAAAAAGAAGATTTTAAATTATTAGCCGAGTCTCTTTTAAAGTATGAAACCCTAACAGGTGACGAGATTAAGGCTTTATTAAAGGATGGTAAGATTAATAAAACAGAAAAAAACAAAAAACCAAAAGTCACAAAAAGCTTTATTCCAAAAGCAGGAGGGTAAAAATATTAAGTAATTGTCAAATAGTTATTATTTTTAATTTGTGAGGAAAAAAACAGAACTTCTTCAAGTTTTATCCAGAAAAATAGGTGAAAAATGTCAACAAGAGCAAGTAATTGTAACTCCTTGTAAAGCGATATCTTATTTGGGTAACGATCGGGAGGTAAAAAAAACAGTAGGTAAGGTTAATTATGTTTTTTCTCCAATTGGTATGTTTCTTTCTGTGTTTAGAGATGGTGGATATCAAGGTCAGCTGCTTCAAGTGATGTGTAAAATGATTAATAAAAAAGTAGAAAGAGATAAGGAGGTAATTAATAGCATAAAAGGTTCAAAAAATTTCTGCGATATATCGGTAGATGATATAGAGTTGTTTAAAGGAAAAGAAATATATGGGACTTTAAAAGAAGGTAAGTTAAAAGCACTAACAGATGGTGTGTTAGATGATGATTCATTGTTTGAATTAACTGAATATTTATCAGGAGATAAATCTTTTATAGCAAGGTTAAAAGATGCAATTCTAGAGTGGCAGTCTGGTCAAGAATTAACGCCTAAAATTTTAAAATCAGCCATAACAAGTAATTTTCAAAATTATTGTGATGCAGAAGAGTTGAATGAAAATCAAGAGAAAATAGATCAAATAATATCTTATGCTTGTCATTCACATAATCTATCTTCTAAGATGTTTGACTTATTAAAAGACAAAGCAACTAAGATTGTTCATGATTTACCCCCAAGAGATGTAAGGGATGCTGTTGATGCGTCAATTGGTAGGTTTTCAGTTGCAGCGCGAGCTGCTTAGATGGGCAAAGGTATCGGGGCTTTACGGTTTACCCTTAAGCACTACCTATTGCAAAATGACCTAAAATACAAAGGGCCACGCTGCGAAATAGGCTCCCGAGTAATTAAATTATAACTTAACTATTTTTTATTTAAACAATTTTATGATAAATATTTTTTTTATAGCA
This sequence comes from Rickettsiales bacterium, assembly GCA_028040005.1. Lineage (GTDB taxonomy): Bacteria > Pseudomonadota > Alphaproteobacteria > Rickettsiales > UBA1997 > CAJQHK01. Next base: position 2,803 of record JAOFKK010000032.1, on the reverse strand, counting down.
ATTGGTGGTGCCTTAGGGTCGATATTGCGATATGTTTTATCTAATTATATTCAATTTTATATTAAGTCACCCTTTCCCTTTGCGACAATATCTGTTAACATTATCGGATCATTTTTAATTGGAATATGTTATTATTTATCTAAAAATAATGATTTTTATAATAATTTTTTTAGTGAAAATTTAAAATTATTCCTGATAATTGGTATATTTGGTGGTTTTACCACTTTTTCAACCTTTTCATTAGATTTTTTTAAATTAATGGAACAGGAGCAGTTTTTATTGGCAGCGGGTTATGTTTTTCTTTCTGTTTTTTTATCTTTAATTGCTGTTTTTGCTGGTTATTTTATAGTTAAACAAATTATATGAGCGTAAAAGTTATAATTGATAATAAGGAAGTTGAGGTTCCTAAGGATATTACAATAATTCAGGCCTGTGAAATGGCGGATGTTGAAATTCCTCGTTTTTGCTACCATGAAAGATTAAAAATTGCTGGTAATTGTCGTATGTGCCTAGTTGAACTAGAGGGTGGCCCGCCAAAGCCAATTGCTTCTTGCGCCATGAATGTTTCTGAGGGTATGAAGATTAAAACTGACAGCCCGATGGTTAAAAAGGCCAGAGAAGGTGCAATGGAGTTTTTATTAGCCAATCACCCGCTTGATTGCCCAATTTGTGACCAGGGTGGCGAATGTGATTTACAGGATCAATCCTATATTTATGGCAAGGATCATAGTGAATTTAGCGAGGATAAAAGAGCGGTAAAAGATAAAAATATGGGCCCTCTGATTAAAACCCACATGACCAGATGCATCCATTGCACTAGATGTGTGCGCTTTATCACTGATATTGCTGGTACGGCAGAGCTTGGTGCCATTAATCGTGGTGAAGATGTTGAAATTACAACCTATATTGACAAATCACTTACTTCTGAACTTTCTGGCAATATTATTGATCTTTGTCCTGTTGGCGCTCTCACTTCTAAGCCTTACGCTTTTAAAGCAAGAAGCTGGGAATTAAAAAAAACCAACTCAATTGATATTATGGATGCTACTGGTAGCAACATTCGTATTGATTCTCGCGGTAATGAGGTAATGCGTATTTTGCCAAGAATTAATGAGCAAATTAATGAAGAGTGGATTTCTGATAAGACTAGGTTTTGCTATGATGCTTTAAAATATCAAAGGTTAGATAAATATTATATCAAAAAAGATGGTAAATTAACAGCGGCAACTAAAGATGAAGCATTAAATATTATTAAAGATAAATTTTCTCAGCTAAAAGCAGAAGAAATTTCAGCCCTAAGTGGTAATTTATCGGGAATTTATGAGATTTTTGCTTTAAAAAAATTAATGGCAAAAATTGGTAGCGATAATATTGATTGTCGTGGTCAAAATTCTGTTTTAAATTCTTCTGATCGTGCTTCTTATATTTTTAATAGCGGGATTGAAAATATTGAAGAGGCTGATTCTTGTTTAATTATTGGGTCTAATATTCGCAAAACATCACCAATTATTAATGCCAGAATTAGAAAAAAATATCTAACGGGTCAGTTAAAAATTGCAGCAATTGGTGTCGATGCCGATCTAACTTATAAATATAATAATTTAGGTGATAATATCTCAATTTTAAAAGATATTCTGTCTGGCGATAATGAATATACTAAAATTTTAAAATCATCCAAAAAGCCAATGATTATTATTGGGGAGGAGGTTCTTAATGGTAAATCTGGCCAAAATATTCTATCTTTAGCTAAGGAAGTTGCTAAAAAATATAATTTTATTCAGGAAAATTGGAATGGCTTTAATATTTTACATGATAATGCTAGTTTGACAGGCGCTTTGGATCTTGGATTTATATCTAAAAATTCTAAAATTCATAAAAAAACCATCTTAGATAATTGTAAAAAAGGCAAGATCAAGGCTTTATATCTTCTTGCTGAAGATAATATTGATTTTACCGATTTGTCAGAAACTTTTATCATTTATCAAGGTTCTTTTGGTGAAAATGGTGCTCATAATGCCGATATTATTATTCCTGCACCATCCTTTGCTGAAAAAGATAATCTTTTTGTTAATATTGAGGGTAGAATTCAAAATTCTAATTCAGCAATTTTTGCAATTGATGGAGTTGAAAATGAAGAAAATGCGATAGTAGATTTGGCTAATAAATTAAATTTAGATCTTGGATTTACAGATGACCGGTCTTTAAGGGCGGCTTTGTTACAAGAAAACCCAAATTTTGCTAATATTGATGAGGTTTTTGCCAATAATTGGCAAGAAAATCAAGATTTTAATATTGAAGACATTAAGGATGGTAAAATTTCAGCTCAAAAAGATAATTTCTTTACTTCCAATGTAGTTGCTAGAAATTCTAAAATATTATCTGATTGTAATAAGGTCGAGAATAATAAATAAAAATATTTGCAAAATCAAAATTTATGCTATGCTATGATAAGATGTTTTAATTAATTAATTAATTAAATCCATTAATCATGACTAAAGATATTGCTAGGGACGGTACATTACTTACTACCAAATCATCAGTCTCTTTCTCGTTGCCAAACAGCACGGATACCACAACAAGGGCAGCAGAGTCGGGCGGAGAAGGTGGGTTTTTTAAAGGTGGCGGGGCTATAATAGGACTATCTGCTGTTATAGCGCTTGCTGGCGCTGGTATGTTGTGGGCGTCATCAAGAAGAAGGGGTAGGACTAGAGATGACCTTGGCGCTAAAGGCGTTGTGCCAGCAGTAATGGTGGGGAGGACTGAGGACGAAGAAACAACTCCTTTATCTGGCGCTACTTACACT
>JAOFKK010000031.1 GCA_028040005.1 Rickettsiales bacterium | reverse complement strand
TAAACTATTAATATTTTCTGATGCAAAAGATATATCAATTTGTTCTGCAGAAATATTATCTAAATATTCTTGTAAATCTTTACAATTTGCCTGAGGAATGTGTTTCTTTGGAATACTTAATTCACTTTTTAACCACTTAAAACGAGCAGGAAACTTACATGAAGGGTGGTTGTTGTCAAGAGATGTATTATTATTAAATAAATATTTTATCGACTCTTGAAGCTCTAGTTCTGAATCTAGACCTCCGTTACTAGAAAGAAAAAACTTATCATCATTTATAACAGACTGATCTTTGTTATAATGCAATAATACTTTCCAATATTTTTTTTTATCTAATTTTAAATTTTTAGATTTAAGTAATAAATCATTGATATAGGCTTTATTATAAGAGCTATGGCCTATAGATGGTATTTGTATGGACAAAAATGTGACTAATAAAATAATAATTTTTATCTCACTAGCCACAAATTATAAAATTTACTTATCTAGTTTTACAAGATCTTTTTTTACGAGTATTGACATAGACTGTTTCATCATATGTCCACGCAGCTCCAGAAACTCTATCGGTAGTTGTAGAAGTTAGACCATAAAGACCTCCTAAAATATTAGCAAATATAAATGGATTAGTTTTGTAAGGTATTGTCGTTTGAGATGATTTATAGCATTCATTTTCTTTTACTGTAACTATCAAGTTTTCGTTATCTCTAGAAACAGATACAAACCCCGGAACTTGTGATGAAAACATTTTGCCGCCTTGACTTATTTCAACATAGACATCGTCCCTTCCATTACTTGGTACAAGATTTATATTCTGATTAGAACCGCTAAAAATAGTGGCACAAGATGAAATTGTAAGAAGTAATGTTAAATATATTATTGTTTTTTTCATTTTTTATTTTGTTTATAATTTTTATTTATTTACAATATCTTTTTTTCTTTAAAGAAACCCTCACTGTCTGATCATATCCCCATGCGGCACCACTATCCATATCAATAGCCGTACCTGTTAATCCAAATATACCACCAGGAACGTTAGCTAATAACATAGGATTATACTGAGATGATACATAGGTTTTTGTTGATTTATAACATTTATTTTCTTTTACCTTAATTATTAATGGAGATTCTGATCTTTGAACCTGAATACTCAAAGGTATCTCTACAGTTTGTCTCATTCCTTTTCCATTAGATACCTCAACCTCAACATTATCCGAATCATAATCATTGGGAATTAAATATATATTTTGTGTTTTTCCGCCTATTATTCCAGCACAAGATGACATGATCAACAATATAGAAATAGATAATAATATTTTTTTCATTAGTTTTTTAATTATTAATTAATTACAGTAATATAATCTAATTATAAGAAATTATAAATCAAGATTAAAATTTAATTTTATCGTAAGATATAATATCTTTAACCTTACCAATGGCAGAAAATGTTGGTTTTTGACCTATTAAGCCCTTGGCGTAATTGGTTAATTGATCAATATTAATATTGTTAATTTTATTAATTACATCTTGATGGGAAATGATTTTATTATAATTTAGAATATTATTTCCTATTCTTTGGCAACGAGAATCGGTATTTTCTAAAGACATAATTAATGCTGATTTAACCTGATTTTTAGACCTTTGTAATTCAAATTCTTCAATTTTATTACTAACTTTAATAACCTCTTCACAAGTTACATTAATTAATTCATTAGTTTGTTCTGGTGTTGTTCCGGCATAAATACCAAAAATACCATCATCATAATATGCCATATTAAAAGCATATATTGAATAGGCCAAACCTCTTTTTTCACGAACTTCTTGGAATAATCTAGATGACATGCCTCCACCTAAAATAGATGATAAAATTTGACCAACATAATAATCTTCATCAAGATAAGAGTTAGATTTAAAACCTAATAATAAATTAATTTGCTCCAATTCATTTTTTTCCTTTCTAAAATCACCACCAACATAATTCGCCTCTTCAATTTTGTCATTTGTACCAGAACTTAAATCAGTAAAATATTGTTTAACATATTCACCAAACTCCTCCTCTTTTAAATTACCTGCAGCAGTAATACAAATATTGGAATTATGATATTTATTTTTAACATAATCAATTAAATAAGAACGATCAAATTTTTTGATATTTTCTTCAGGACCCAAGATAGATCGACCAACAGCCTGATTAGGAAATGACGTTTCTTGAAAATAATCAAAAAGAATATCATCAGGAGTGTCATTAGTCATGGCAATTTCTTGCAAAATAACCCCCCTCTCCTTATCCATCTCCTCTTGATCAAAGATAGAATTTTGCAAAATGTCACTTAAAAATTCTACCGCAAATTTAGCATGCTCTTTTAAAACTTTAACATAATATACTGTTTTTTCACGAGAAGTATAGGCATTGATACGACCACCAATATTATCAAATTCTTCAGCAATTTGTTTGGCTGTACGAGTTTTAGTACCCTTAAAAGCCATATGTTCTAAAAAATGTGAAATACCATTATTTTCTACAACCTCATTACGACTACCACTGCCAACAAAAACAGCTATTGAGACAGATTCAACATCGGGCATATAATCAGCTGCATAACGCAATTTATTTGGTAATTGATTTATTTTCATATTTAAATTTTATTTATACTCTGGCACTATCACTCCCTCCAGGAGTCTCAGACCTAGCCGTCATCCCGACTGTTACGCCCAAAAGCAATAGCAGCTCTAGGATTGGTTCCGGGGGGCGGCGTCTATTATCTGGCTCCACAACTCTAGCTGCCCTTCTTGCTCTAAGACAACCACTTACTGCCACAACGCTAGATAACTCACAAACAAGCGCAGATGCAGATGATACTAAAACAGTTAAGGATTGGTTGTCACCTCTATTATTATATACAGCAGCAGATACCATAGCCGACCCAGCTAAAGTGGTCATGGATAGACATAAAGCAGCTGTTCCACAAGATGGAAAAAGGTTGTTATTATTGGGATCTTGATTGTCAGATGGCATAATAATAATTATATATTAGCGAAAACTTTTTGTACATCATCATCATCCTCTAAATTATCAATTAATTTAGAAACTTTTTCCATTATTTCATCATCAATTTCTATTTGATCTTTAGCAATCCAACAAATTTGCGCTGATAATGGATCACCAAATTTGGCAATTAAAGCATCTCTTACTTCACTAAAATTCTCTAATTCACAGCTAATATGATGCGATTCTTCTGATGATTCAACATCACTAGCTCCAGCTTCAATGGCAATTTCAAACATTTCATCTTCTGATGCTACATTAATTGCATATTCAATCACCCCTAAATGATCAAACATAAAATTAACAGAACCAGTTTCGCCAAGAGAGCCTCCAGATTTAGAAAAAATACTCCTAACAGAAGAAGCTGTACGATTTTTATTATCAGTTAAAGCCTCAACAATTACCGCAACCCCATTAGGACCATAGCCTTCATAGCGTATTTCCTCAAAATTATCACCCTCACCTGCTGATGTTGCTCTTTTTACTGCGCCATCAATACGATCTTTGGGCATATTTTGTGATTTGGCAGTAATTATAGCATTACGAAGTCTAGGATTAAATTCTGGATCAGGATTGCCAATTTTAGCTGCTACAGTGATCTCCTTTTGTAATTTTGTAAAAAGTTTTGCTCTTTTTGCATCTTGAGCGCCTTTTCTGTGCTTTATATTTGCGAATTTGGAATGTCCTGCCATTTTTTATTAATTAAATTAAAATTTATTCTTCTAATAATTTTTTGCCAATATCCCTTCTATAGTAACAATCAGGCCATTTAACCTTACTTACTATTTGATAAGATTTATCAATTGCTGACTTAAAATCATCAGCCAAAGCAACACATGCTAATACGCGGCCACCATTAGATAATATTTTACCATTTTCTAATTTAGTGCCAGCATGAAAAATAATTTCATCATCAAGTAGTTTATCTTCAATATTATTAATCTCAGAGCCTTTTTTATAACTCTCGGGGTAACCATTACTAGCCAAAATAACACAAACTGATTTTTGATCAGAAAATTCTACCGAAATATCACCTAATTTACTAGAAATTGTAGCATTAATAATATCAAATAGATCTGTTTTTAATCTTGGTAAAATTGCTTCCGCCTCTGGATCACCAAATCTAATATTAAATTCTAATAATTTGGGGCCATTTTTAGTTAAGATAATGCCAGCAAATAAAATTCCGGCAAAAGAGCAATCTTCGCGATTCATAGCATCTAAAGTTGGCTGGATAATATTTTGCATAATATCTTCCTGAAGATTGTGATCAATAAAAGGGGATGGTGAGTAAGTGCCCATACCACCAGTATTAAGGCCAGTCTCACCCTCACCTATTTTTTTATGATCACCAGCTGTACCAATAAATTTAGCATTCTTACCATCGCAAATAGCAAAAAAACTTACCTCAACACCTTCAAGGAATTCTTCAATAATAATTTTATTACCCGCTTTTCCAAATTTACCAGTAAAAATTTCCTCAATAGAATTGGCAGCATCTTTTTTTGTTTGGGCAATTATTACGCCTTTACCAGCTGCTAAACCATCAGTCTTTATGACTATTGGCAGATTAATTTGATCTAAAAATTTAATAGCCAAATTAGAATTATCGAAGGATTGATATTTGGCAGTTGGGACATTATATTTAGCGCATAGATCTTTCATAAAAATCTTAGAGCCCTCTAATTGTGAGGCTTTTTTACTAGGACCAAAAACTTTGATATTATTATCTTGCAAAAAATCAGTTAAACCATCAACCAATGGCTGCTCCGGACCTATTATAACCAAATCAATTGAATTATCCTGACAAAAATTAAGAATTTCTTGATGATTATTACTATCTATGTTGGAAGGGGTGGTAATTTGGCAAATCTTAGCATTAGAGGTTGCAGAAAAAACCTGCGACACCTTATTTGATTTTAATAAAGAATAAATTATTGCATTTTCACGACCACCCGAACCAATTACAAATATTTTAGACATTATTAATGCTGCATATTATAATTAAGATAATACATAACCCAAATTGAGCCAGCAACTAATATAAAAATAACAATTAAACTAAAAATAAAGGAATAAAAATTCCATCTCGGCTTTTCTTCATCACCCATATGTAAAAAATAAACCAACTGAAAAACCAATTGAGCAATAGCAAAGATAACAATAGCAATAATAATTCCTATTCTATCAAAATATTGATTAACAACAGTAAAATAAGATGCTAATGTAAGAATTGCCGATGCAACAAAACCAATAATATAAGATTTATAGCTTTGAGCTATATTTTTTTCACTCATAATTTAAAATAATTCATTAATAATCTGATAAATTGTAAGGGTAGAATGTAAAAATTCAATATCTAGTTAAATTATTTCAAAAATTTACGCAATCTTATTAATAAATTCATTCAAACTTAATACTTCCTCTTTTTTACTACCAAATTCTCTTATGCTAACTTTATTTTCATTTACTTCCTTCTCACCAATAATTAAAATATAAGGAATTTTCTGTAAAGAATGTTCCCTGATTTTATAATTAATTTTTTCTGATCTTAAATCAATTTTAGCCCTAAAATTATTTTGTTGTAATTTTGCTAGAACATCCTTTGCATAATCATCAAATTTATTACTAATAGTTGTAACGACCATTTGCACAGGAGAAAGCCATAAAGGAAGAGCGCCAGCTGTATTTTCAATTAAAATACCTATAAATCTTTCAAAAGTACCCAAAATTGCTCTATGTAACATTACGGGATGTTTTTTAGAGCCATCACTAGCAATATAGGTAGCATCTAACCTAGTTGGCATAATAAAATCAACCTGTAAAGTACCACATTGCCATTGCCTTCCTATAGCATCAATTAAGGTAAATTCTAATTTTGGCCCATAAAAAGCGCCCTCACCTTCATTAATTTCATATTCTAAACCTGCCTTTTGAACAGCCTCTCTTAAAGAATTTTCTGCCTTATCCCAAGTTTCATCATTTCCCGCCCTAACTTCTGGTCTGGTAGAAAATTTTACTTTTACATTATTAAAGCCAAAATCCTTATAAACCTCTTGTAATAATTGACAAAAAGCAACTGTTTCATCATTAATTTGATGCTCTTCACAAAAAATATGAGCATCATCTTGAGTAAAAGCCCTAACACGCATAATCCCATGTAAAGAACCAGAAGATTCATTACGATGACAACAGCCAAATTCCGACATTCTAAGAGGTAAATCGCGGTAAGAAGTTAATTTTTGATTAAAAATTTGCACATGAGCTGGGCAATTCATTGGCTTAATAGCTAAAGTTCTACCTTCACCACTTTCGGCAATGAACATATTTTCTTTAAATTTATCCCAATGACCAGATTTTTCCCACAAAACACGATCAATTAATTGTGGAGTTTTAACCTCAATATAGCCATTTTTTTTAATCTTTTTTCTGATATATTCTTCAATGATACGATATAATTCATAGCCCTTTTCATGCCAAAAAACTGACCCAGTTGCTTCTTCTTGAATATGAAAAAAATCCAACTCCTTGCCTAATTTACGGTGATCTCTTTTTTCAGCCTCTTCCAAATAATGCAAATATTGCTCTAAATCATCAGCGGTTAAAAAAGCAGTACCATAAATTCTTTGTAACATTTCATTGTCAGAATTGCCACGCCAATAAGCGCCAGCCAATTTAAGTAATTTAAAATGCTTAACATAAGAGGTGGAAGGTAAATGCGGCCCACGACAAAGATCAATAAAGTCACCTTGACGATAGAGAGTTATTTCTTCACTTTCTGGTAAATCCTTGATAATTTCTGCTTTATATTTTTCACCCTTTTCTTCAAAAAACTCAATTGCTTTATTACGATTCCAAACTTCTCTTTGTAATTTTTCATTCCTTTTGATAATTTTTTGCATTTGCCTTTCAATTCTTGGCAAATCTTCTAAAGAAAAAGGTTCTTTAGTGGCAAAATCATAATAAAAACCATCCTTAGTAGCAGGACCAATTGTAACTTGCACATCTTTAAATAATTCCTGCACAGATTGAGCCATTATATGAGCAGCATCATGACGAATAATTTCCAATGCCTCGTCAGATTTATTGGTAATTAACTCAATTTTAGCATCAAAGGGAATTTGTCGTGATAAATCCCATAAATTACCATTAATTTTAATAGCTAAGGATGCTTTTGCCAATGATTTAGAAATAGAATTAGCAATGTCAAAACCAGTAGAATTTATATCAAATTCTTTGATATTACCATCTGGAAAAGCAATATTTATTTTTGTCATTATTATGTATTGAGTGTTATTAATGAATTAAAAAGCTATAAAATATAAATTATAAAATCCACATAATTATTCCTATCTTTTCTGATTGATTTAGATTATACCACTTCCCAACTTTAAAGCAAAAATTGCTTTAAAGATGGGAAATGGTATTATTCATTTTTTAAAAATCTTACCAACTTTTTGAAAGCATCAGCTCTATGGCTAATTTTTTCTTTCTCTTTAGGGTTAATCTCGGCAAAAGTTTGTTCATCATTTTTTCTAATAAAAATCGGATCATAACCAAAACCCTTATCACCTTTTGGCGGGAATTGTAAAACACCATCCACCCTACCCTCAAAAGAGTTAATTTGACCAGTTTTAGGGTTATAGAGCGATAAATTACATATAAAATAAGCAAAAACTTGCTCTTTTTCTGGATCAATATTTTTTTTTGTTAATTTTTCCCTTATAGTTGCAAAAGCAATATTAAAATCCTTATTTGGCGCCCATCTTGCTGAATGAATGCCAGGTTGACCTTCAATTGCAGGAATCACCAATCCAGAATCATCAGCTAAAGCAATTTGCCCCGCATGGTCACCATAATATTTTGCCTTAATAATGGAATTTTCTTCAAAAGTTTGACCATTTTCTTCGGGCTCTTCCAAATTATAGCCAGAAATGCCAAGAGCCTGAATATTAACCTCTTTTAATAATTCTGAAATTTCAGATAATTTACCCTTATTACCTGTTGCAATGATAATTTTATCTAGGCTCATAAGATTAGAATTGAATTTATTTAAAATTATGCTTAAATTATGATAGATAAAGATTTGAAATCAATTATAATATTACAATATGATTCAAGATATTATTGGTTATGATAAAATAGAAGATAATCTATGGCAAAATTTTCTTCAAGATAAGCTGCATCACTGTAATTTAATAACCGGCATTAAAGGTAATGGTAAGGCTATATTTATTAAAGAATTTGCAAAAAAAATAATATCTCACAGTCATCAATCCGGTGTAATCACAATAAATCACCCAGATATATTACTTATTGAGGGCAAGTCTAATAAAAAAAACACTGATGAAAAAATACTAATTGACGATATAAGGCAAATTAATAATTTTACCAATCTTTCTAGCGCTATCTCAAAAAATAAAATTATCATTATTGACGCCATTGATAATATGAATAAAAATGCTTATAACGCCTTATTAAAAACAATTGAAGAGCCAAATAAAAATATATTTATTTTTCTTATTAATCATAATATTGGCAATATACCCCAAACAATTAAATCAAGATCCAATATTATTAAAATAAAAAATCTTAATTTTAACCATTGGTCTCAAATAATTAAAAATAATTTAAATGAAATATCGGAAGAAGAAATCAATAATTTACATCTAATAGCAGCAAATTCAATAGGTGAGGCGATATTATTACATCAAAATAATTGGCTTGATATATATAAAAATATAATTTTATCATTAATTTTGTCGAATGAACTTGAAATTATAAATTTTTGTGAAAAAATAGCTATAACTAAAATTAATTTTGATTTCTTTATAAAAATTATAAATTTTTTATTTTTAAGAATTGTAAAAATATCATCATTAAAAAAAATAGATCTAATACTTTCGGAAGAGAGTCTTATACAAAGTAAAATATTTAATATGGAAAAAGTATTTTTTACTCAAGACAAAATATTACATTTCATCAATGATATGAATATATTTCATCTTGACCAAAAATATTCTATGCTAAATATCCTTTTATTAATTAAGTTAAATTTGAATAATTATGTCGACCACGCAAAAGCCAATATTTGACACTGTATTTTTTAACAATATAACTGACGGCGATGAGTCATTTAAAAATGAACTTATTGATGTATTCATATCAAGCGCCCAAGATCAGTTACATGAAATAAGAAAAGCTGCAGAAGAGCAAAATTCTAACCAATATGGTTGGCATTCAGCCCTACACTCTCTTAAAGGCTCATGCTCTTCTATTGGTGCGATAAAACTCTCTAGCTTTATAATTGAACATCAAAATAAAAATTTAGACCTTACTAAGGAATATAAAATATCAATTTATAATGATATTAAATCCATATTAGAGGAAACGGAATCTGAAATAACCAAAGAAAAAAGCAACTAATATATTTAATGAATCAAGCACCATTAGTAATTAATAATATTTATAAATCATTTGGTCAAACAGAGACCTTAAATAATATCAATTTTTCTGTTAATGAAAATGAGATATTTGGATTTATAGGTCTTAATGGTGCTGGCAAAACAACTTTAATTAAAATAATTATCGATTTATTAGAATGCGATTCTGGTAATGTTAATATTTTTGGACAAAATCACAAAGATTATAACTCCAGAAAAAACATATGCTATTTACCTGAAAAATTTCAACCATCAAATTACCTTACTGGAATTGACTTTTTAAAATTAAACCTCGGATTTCATAATGTTGAATTTGACCTTAAAAAGGCAGAAATAATATCTAAAAATTTAGACCTTAATCCAAAATTCTTACCTGAAAAAATCTCAAAATTTTCAAAAGGAATGACCCAAAAAATAGGTCTTATGTCTAGCTTTTTAACAAATAATAAATTAATTATATTAGATGAGCCAATGAGTGGCCTTGACCCAAAAGCAAGAATCAACCTTAAGGAGCAATTATTAAATTACAAAAAACAAGGTAATTCCATTTTTTTTAGCTCTCATATATTATCTGACATTGATGAAATTTGCGATAGAATTGCAATCTTACATAATGGTAAAATAATATTTATTGGAGATAGTAAATCTTTAAAAGAAGATAAACAGACTAACAATTTAGAGAAAGCCTTTATTAAGGCTATATCTTCATAGATTTTAATTTAAAGTTTAAATGATAATAAGAGATTTTTCATTAGAGATAGTCCGAGAAATTGAGATAGGAATTAATAATTTTCTTAAAAAATCTATTATATACTCCCCTTTCTCATTATTTTTTAAATTATTTAAAAAATCCTATCCGCAATTAATACATGATATAAGGCATTATATATCTCAAGATATAGAACATATTATCAAAAATCACGAAAACTTTAATATGGATGATATTAGTGATAGAAATTATGATTTATCAATCAAGGGAGAGAGGCTTCTTGCATCATTTGAAAAATTAGGAAGTGATATTTTTAAAAAACATCTATCAGTAAGAAAATCATTTAATTTAATATCAAAATCAGAATTTAGACATGAATTTTATGAGATACTCCTAAGTGAAGTAAAAACTATAATTGATAATTATAATTAAGAGATTTTTATATAATTGAAG
>JAOFKK010000030.1 GCA_028040005.1 Rickettsiales bacterium | reverse complement strand
ATATTTCCTGGCCTTGGATAAGATTGATATTGACATATGCCATTATTACACGAGGTTATAGAAGTTAAGGGGATGTTGTCGTTATTTGCAGCTTGAGTAACTATCCCTTGATCATTGATTAAATATAACATATTTTGACCCTCTATTGTAAAAACAACTACACCATCAACTGCTCTATATCTATTGCTACTATCAAGAATATTAGGAAATATACCTTGTAAATGACCTAAAGCCGGACTTAGATCTTCTTGCAAAGCTCTAACATTACCCCTTAAATTATTTCTTGAACTCTCTTCTTGTAACCCCCCATGATTACTCGAACTACCTATTGAAAATAGAGTTTGAGATTCATCAGGCCCTTCTTGACCAATAGGTAATGATGATAGCCAACTTGTTCCAAAGTGATTCCCTCGAATCGCCACTGCTAAAACCCCCAAAATAACACCAAGCCCAGCCATGTTAGTTCTTTGTTGTCTCGATCTAGCAGGCCTTAATATTGGCGTTTCTGCAGAAAGCGCTTCTTCAAAACTAGTTTGATATCTATCGTTAACTTCTTCAAATCTATTTTTAAGCACTTCCTTTGCTTTTTTTGCTTCACCTTCTGTCAATTTACTTGTATCAAGGCTATATTGTTGACCTTGCGTGGTTACGAATTTACTATTATGCATTTTTCTGCATATTATGGTTTCAGTTTTTAAACAACCCCTCTTAGATAAATCTATTAAATAATTACAATCTTGTAAAAGCCCTTCCTCTTCATTATTATTGCCTGAATTAGGATAAGTTTGTCCTATGTCTTTTTTAGCTTCCTCTAATAATAACTCTAACGAAGGATTATTATTACCTTTAGATAAGTACTGCTTAATGTAAGGAGATAAATTAATTTTTGTCATTCTTGGTCTTTATATCAAATTTATTACTATTTCCACCCTTTGTTTGCATTTTTTCTTGAAAAGAGTTTAATTATACAATATACTATAGAAGTATATCGTAAAAATAATTCTTATGCAAGTATGAAGTTAGATGTTAGATGTTTTTTAATTACCACAATTATTTTAATTTTTAGTAATCCTGTTTTTTCTTTTAATTATAGAGGTGGCAATTGCCCAATTGTTATTGCTGGCAATTGTCAAATTGACTCTGGGGATAGCTATATGGAAAATAATAGTGAATCATATTTATATAATAGCAATGGCCATGGAATTATCCCTGGAATATATCAATCTAGTCATTTTAATTATAGCTTAGAAAATGATGGATATAATAATTATTTTGGAGATGGTATGTTGGAATTTGCCGTTAGCTATTTATCTGATTACGATCGTGATATGTATTATGGCTATTATTATTTTGACGCTCCTGATGTTGATAACATGAATTTACCCTCTAATCAATTTAACCATAATATAGGCATATCACCTAATCAAAGATTAGATACTCTTAAATTAACATCATATACTAATGGTTCTTTTAGAATTAATGGCAATGTCTATCTAAATAATTTAGAATATGATCCACAAAATACAGCCATTGCAAACGGAACTAATATAGCCTATAGTGATACCACCTATGTTGGCGATACATCAATAGATTATAGATATGCTCTTAATCGGTCAGGATCTACATTTGCATCCAATATTTTTGATGTTACAAACCCTATTTTACCCACCCCCTCTTATGGTTTTTTTGCCAAAGCTCAAGGGTTAAGCTTTCTATTTGACGACAGTAACGATGTTAATAAAATAATTAATGCCCAATTTGGAAATGACAGCAATAGATTTGAAATAATATCAATTGAAAATAACCGCAATATAGCAGATAGCGAGATAAATGCTAATTTTAATCGCAATATCTATGCCGAAGAATTACAATTAAGAACTGAATTAGAATCAATTAATACACAAAATAACATTGCGGAAAGAGTGGCATCGGCAATTAATATTAATTTTAATAATATTACGGCCAATATTAATAATATTAATTTAGGCATTAATCCACCAAGCACAGATAATAGTTGGATTTCTAGAATATATGCTGGACCCGGATCATTCCCATATATCGAAGATAATTACACTGCTAGCGCACCCTATTCACAATTAGCAGGATCTTTAACTCTTAATGATTCAAATGTTACAACCGAGAATTTTAATCTTGGCGATCATGGCACTTTAAAAATTAATACATCTGGCAATTCTGGCATTACCGCCACTAATAACATGTCTTTTACCAATAATAGTCGTATTATTATTAGTAATAACAGTCTTCTTGGCGATGTAACAAATCACATCTTTTTAACATCAAGCAATAACATTACCAATGCTGATAATTTAATTTTTGACACTATAGATGGTAGTTGGAGCAGCTCAACCCCATTAACCGTTAATGATTTTTCTGATATTATTGAAATAAATGGTAATACCGATCTATTATATGATGTAAATTTGCTATTTTTTGATAATGGTTCTGAAGTTTCTGGCTCATCACCTATTGATGAGATTGCCTATAATATGACCGTTAAATCAACAATATTACCAACCAAATCACATAATGATTTATTATCAGCAATTTTACATTCTAGTGATGACAATCTGGCTATTATTAGAAATTCTCTACATAATAAGAACAATATAACAGAATTAAATGAATTTGCCGACAGATTACTAAACACCAATCAACAGAGTCGTTTTATGGATATTGGTTATGTTGCAAATAAATCCAACAATATCATTGGTAATAGAATTTTTGATTGGATGGTAAATCCCAACGCTAACGATAATACGACCAATTCTAATTTAAATTTTCAGGATAATTTGGCACTACAAAACAATATTATAGCTATTGCCAATAAAACATATTCAGGGCATAATAATCGTATTAATAGTAATTTTTCTGATATGAATAATTTTAATATTATTAATTTTGCACCAGATGAGGTAATGGGTCTTTGGGTTAAGCCTTTTGGCGGAATATATAATTTTGATGGCGACAACGCTTTTGATGCCAATATTTATGGCATTTTAACCGGTATTGATAAAAAATTCTATAATAGATTTAATCATGATTATCGCTCACTAATTGGCCTATCTTACGGCTACTTTGTTTCTAATTTTGATGCTGATAATGGCTCAGAAAGCACTAATATATCTAATCAAATATCATTATATAATGCCAATTATCATAATTCTGGTTTAGGATTATTTAATAAAAATATTTTAGGCATTACCTATAATGAAAATGACATAAAAAGATTAGTAGCTGACGGTGCTACCGAACTTTTTACTGCCAAAGCAGATTATAACAATATGAAATATAATCTTAGCAGCTCAATTGGCTATGTTGCCGATATCGCCGAAAGATTTTTAATTAGTGCAGAAGCGATGATTGGTTATAATTATTTTGATGGTTATAATTATACCGAAACAGATGCTGGAATACTTAACATGACAGTAGATAATGATGGCTACGGCTCTTTAATTAGCGATTTTTCTTTAAAAATATCAGGCAAACATAAGGATTGGAAGGTAGCTAAAAAAAAATATAAAAAAAATAAAAAAGTAATATTAATTTTTGATAAATATATTAAAGGCTATGTTGTTGAGCCAGATGCTTATTCTTTTAAACCCTCAATATCATTTTCTTGGCTAAGAAATTATAATAACAAACCCAAAGGCTCTAGCATTACTTTTGAAGGATTAACCACAATGAATACAGTAACTCCCGATGTTAATAATATTACAAAAGATATTTACAGTGCTGATTTTGGAATAGAAATTCTTAAATTATCAAGCTCTTCTGTCATTGACCTATCCTACAAAATTGAAACCGGAGAAGATTATATCGGTCATTCTGCCTATGCCAAATATGCTATTAAATTTTAGAAGCTTTATATTGAATAAATATTATACCAAAAGTTGTTTTAAAGATGGGAAGTGGTATAAGATTAGGCCCAGAAAAATTGCCCTTGAAATAAAATCTTATTGGAAATAAGATTTTATATTATAATATTTACAAAACCTTTTGCATAATTAATTTTCTAATCAAAGTAATTTGTTTTCATTGCTATTTTTAGAATTATATAAATTATTTATATTTTAAAAAATGAATGACGCCTTAAATCAATATTTGCCTATTTTGCTGTTCTTGGGAATTGCCATTGGATTGTCAGTAGCCGTAATGATTATTCCTTTTTTAACCAAAAAAATCCGTCCTGATGAGGAAAAAAACTCCCCATATGAATGTGGCTTTGAAGCTGTTGGCAATGTTCGTAATAAATTTAATGTGCAATTTTATTTAGTTGCTATTTTATTTATTATTTTTGATCTTGAAATTGCCCTGCTTTTCCCTTGGGCTTTGTCACTTAGAGATATTGGTTTTGAAGGTTTTTGGTCAATGATGATATTTTTAACTGTGCTAACCATTGGCTTTATATATGAATGGAAGCGCGGCGCACTTGATTGGAAATAATTTCATAGCTCATATTTTGTGTTTTGAACAAAGTTATTAAGTAAAATTTATTTATCTTGAATAGATATATTAATTCAGCTCGTAATTCATTGATCGCTGCTATTACTATATATTGCAATGTGAATCAAGCTTTTGGTTGGGGTGAAGATAGGTCTGGTATTTGTGCCTTTATAGGAGCAATTATTGTTGCTAGCTATGATTTTATTTCTTACGGTTACGGTAATTATGAAGATAGAAATAGGCAGTTAATTGCGCCCACCCCTCCAAGAACAACCATTCAAGATGCCACCACTTCAGATGAGCCAGCCCATTATTCTGGGCGAGGATATCACCTTCTATAAATATAAAGCCAATTGCAATTATAAAACCTTCCTTATATTATTATTCCATATTTGATGATAATTTATATTTATGGAACAATTAAAAACACCTTTAAATCAGGATGCTTTATTAAAAGCACCTTTGGATGAAATTAAAAATCGTGGCTTTGTCCTAGCCAAAATGGATAATTTGGTTAATTGGGCAAGAACCGGATCTTTATGGCCAATGACTTTTGGTTTAGCATGTTGCGCTGTTGAAATGATGCAAGCTGGTGCTAGCCGTTATGATTTAGATCGTTTTGGTGTAATGTTTCGCCCTTCACCAAGACAATCCGATGTTATGATTGTTGCTGGTACATTGACCAACAAAATGGCTCCAGCACTTCGTAAGGTTTATGATCAAATGGCCGACCCTAAATATGTAATTTCTATGGGTAGTTGCGCTAATGGCGGTGGTTATTATCATTATTCTTACAGCGTTGTTCGTGGTTGTGATCGTATTGTGCCTGTTGATATTTATGTTCCGGGTTGCCCTCCAACTGCCGAGGCTCTTTTATATGGAATTTTACAATTACAAAAAAAGATTAAAAGAACTCACAAATTTAGCAGATAAATATGAGAAAATATTTTGGCACTGACGGTATAAGAGGCGCTGCTAATAAATTTCCTATGACTGCCGATATGGCCCTTCGTGTTGGAATGGCGGTTGGCGCAAAACTCAAAGATGGTACTCACAAACATAGAATAATCATTGGCAAAGATACTCGCCTCTCTGGATATATGATCGAAAGCGCACTAGCTGCTGGCATGATCGCTGTTGGAATGGATGTATTTTTAGTTGGTCCAGTGCCGACCCCTGCAATTCCCATGCTCATCAAATCACTTCGCGCTGATATTGGTATTATGATTTCAGCCTCTCACAACCCTTATCATGATAATGGTATTAAAATTTTTTCCCGCAATGGTTCAAAATTAGATGATAAAACCGAAAAGGAAATTGAAGAAATGATTGATGGTGATCTTAATCAATATTTAAGCGCTCCTGATCAAATTGGTACCGCCTCAAGAATTAAAGAGGCCAAAGATAGATATATGGAATTTGTTAAAAATACCCTACCAAAAAACCTATCTTTAGAAGGTTTAAAAGTGGTAGTTGATGCCGCAAATGGCGCTGCCTATGATATTGCTTCGCGTATTTTTTGGGAATTAGGGGCTGACGTAATTGCAATTGGTAATCAACCAAATGGTTCAAATATTAATCAAGATTGTGGCTCCACCAAGCCAAAATTATTACAAGATAAGGTTTTAGAAGAAAAAGCGGATATTGGTATAGCCCTTGATGGCGATGCTGACCGCGTAGTAATTTGCGATGAAAAAGGTCAAATTATTGATGGCGATAAATTAATTGCATTAATTGCTAATAAATTACATATTGAAGGAAAATTAAAAAAAGATATTGTAGTTGTAACTCATATGTCAAACATGGCCTTAGAGCAATATTTGCGCTATCATGGCATTAATATGGTTCGCGCTGGCATTGGCGATCGCTATGTTATGGAAAAAATGAAAAAATTAAAATGTAATTTTGGCGGTGAACAATCTGGCCATATCATTTTATCTGATCATTCTACCACTGGTGATGGCTTAGTTTCGGCCCTACAAATTGTCTCTTTAATGACATCTGACGATCGGAAATTAAGCGAAATTGCCAATATTTTTGAATTATCACCACAAATTCTAAAAAATGTTAAATTTAATGGCACAAACCCCTTGGAAAAACAAGAAATACAGGATTTAATTACCAAAGAGGCGGAAGATTTAGGGCAAAAGGGTCGAATTTTAGTAAGAAAATCCGGCACAGAAGATTTAATCAGAATTATGATTGAGGGTGAAAATGCTAATCAAATTAATGAGGTGGCAAATAGAATAGCCAACTTAATATAAATATGTCATATTTAATAGAATTTACACAAAAATTAATTCAACAAAAATCAATCACTGGACAAAAGGATAAGGGCGCTATTGATTTTTTATCAGATAAATTAAAAAATCTTGGCTTTGATTGTCAAAAAATTAGCTTTTCTGACGACAAATCCTATGATGTTGACAATCTTCACGCTATTTTAAATCCCAAAAATTCGGACAAAATTCTTTATTTTGCTGGTCACACCGATGTTGTGCCAACTGGTGATTTGACAAAATGGCAATTTGATCCTTTTTCGGCCACTATTTTTGAAGAAAAATTATATGGTAGAGGAATAGTTGATATGAAGGGTGCAATTGCGGCTTTTATTATTGCGATTGAAGAATTTTTGGCAAAAAAAGAATTAGATTTTGGTGTTGGTTTTTTAATAACCGGTGATGAAGAGGGTGATGCTGTCAATGGTACCAAAAAGATGCTTAATTGGATGGGGAAAAATAACCAAAAAATGTCGCATTGCATAGTGGGCGAACCAACAAATCCAGAAAAAACTGGTCAAATGGTTAAAATTGGCAGAAGAGGTAGCATCAATTTTGAAATTAAACTAATTGGCAAGCAAGGTCATGTTGCTTACCCACATAATGCCTTAAATCCTATTACCGAATTGGTTAATGTTTTAAAAATTCTTAAAGATTATAAATTAGATGATGGCAATAAATATTTTGACCCCTCTAATTTAGAAATTACCCATATTTCTAACGATATTGATTCAAGCAATGTTATTTCTGGCCAGGCTAATGCCAGATTTAACATTAGATTTAATGATGAATGGAATTCACAAAAATTAATTGATTGGGTTAAATATATTTTAGATCATAGCGCTATTAAATATGAGTTAAATTATCGCATTAGTGGAGAGTCATTTTTAAGTGACAATAAGGAATTACAAAATATTTTAATTAATTCTATCAAAAATATTACTGGCAAAAAACCAGAATTAAGCACAACAGGCGGCACTTCCGATGCCAGATTTATCAAAGATTACGCAGCGGTAATTGAATGTGGATTAGTCAATAAAACAGCGCATCAAATTGATGAAAATATTGAAATTTCGGAAATTACACTACTTAAAGATATTTATTTAGAGATTCTAAACAATTATAATTTTGACCAAAAAAATTGAATATCTTGAGAATTTAGGCTGGTATAGATCTTGGGATGAACAAAAACCAATTGACAATAATGGCGATCCACAATTTTGGTTCAATTACCCCTTTATTTCTTTTTTAGAACAAAAACTATCACAAAATTTAGAAATTTTTGAATATGGTTCTGGCCATTCAACTTTAAAATTTGCCAAAAATTGTAAAAATATTACCTCTATTGATAATAATATCGATTGGCACCTATATTTAAAAAAAATTCAGCCAAAAAATGCCACTCTAATTTTACAACAAGATTTAGATTTATATCCTTTAGAAATTACTAAATTTGATAAAAAATACGATATCATAGTCATAGATGGCAAAAGACGCAATGCTTGTAGTAAATTAGCTGTAAATTATTTAAAAAATGATGGGATTATTATTTTTGACAATCTAGAAAAGGGCTATCAAAAATCAGTTGACTTATTTTTAGCAAATGATTTTAAATTATTAGAATTTACCGGCATTGCGCCACTCAAAAATAGCGCCACAATTACCGGAATTTTTTATAAAGGCGAGATATAGCAGCCAAGAGAATAATAAATTCTTTGAAATATATATAAAGTTTATTTTTTATTGTATTTAAAAAAGGGTGTGTAATGCCTTCGCTACATTGTGTTGCTGTTCACCCCGTCCCCCTTCCGGACAAGAAAGATAGATAAATCAGGACTTATTCTCTAACTTTTAACTTCGTTAATCACTAGAAACTATAATATTATTTTCTTGTAGCAATTTCTTGATTATTCTTGATTTTGGCACTCCCTTTTCTAGGGAGTATCTTTCTAGTGATTCAAATTCTTTTTTTGTAAAATTATGATGGATATATTCTTCGCTCCAAAAATTAAAAATCACAAGAAAGCGATTCGGATCGTTCCAGATAATTTTGAAAACGGACTATTTGGACGATATGTGTAAGAAACCCCGAGTTGGGGAGTGTTTCTTTACCTTAGTTTGTTGCAAAATTGTAGTTTTATTGCAAAAACCGGACTTATGAGATGGTTTATGATTTGTGTTTACTGTATCTATTAAAAAATAATTGACTGTATCTTTAAATATGATATAATTAAGTTGTATAATAACATATTAAAATAAATTTATGCCAGTTACACCTCCAAAAGAACAAGATGAACCAGTTACACCTCCAAGAAAACAAGATCCAATAGATGGACAGCCTGAAGAACACCATTTACCAACCAGCTCATCCAAAGAACCAAAACCTAGAACATCAAAAGAGCCTCATTTACAAATGTTACAACCTATTCCTTTATTAAACGAAGATAGTGTAAAATCAGCAGCTCATCTGATTATTGCTGAAAATCATGAAGATTTATCTCCCAAAAAATTTATTGTAGATTCTATGAAAAGGGGAGAGTTTGATGTTTTGTTTATGGAGCATATTGATTCTAAAAAACGGGAATATTTTGAAAGACCAGAAACAATAAAATATTTGAAATTTTGGCTAGATCAAGATGAAAAATTATTTGATGAAGAATTAACAAGACTTACTAATAAAGAACTTTCTGAGCCTGAAACACCGGGGCTAATAAGATCTGATAAGAGAGAAGATATGCTAAAAATGATTCAACATTTAAAAAACTTAGATACTGGTCATATTGACGGAATAGAGTATGAAGGAAAAGCAAAAAGCAACCCAGGAAGTACTTTTTCTAGCATTATAAAAACAGCCCTTGATAAAAATATTAAAATAATTCCAGTTGATGCACACGAGATATATGATAAAAATACAGGAGAAGATAGGGTTAAAAAATTTAACGCACATGCTAGTGCTATAGTATCAGAGTATTTGAAAAACAACAAGTCATGCAGATCAAGATTTTTTACTGGAGCATCTCATGCTGCCAGAACTTACGGAGAAATAGGTCGAGGCAATCCATATCCTAATATAGTTTCTTTAGGGGAAATATTAGAGATGCCAACTTTAATGATTATTGATAAAGAAACGGAAAATCTGCCTAAAGGTTTTAAAACCTTAGCAGGAATAGCAATTAATTGTTCAGCAATGATTGACTGGAAGGGTGTTTTTCATTCTAGAGCTAATAATACACAAATAAAAAAAGATGATGATGAAAAGACATCCGTTCCTGCTAAAAGAGTGAGTGAAAGCAGGGTGCTTGAAGCATTAACAAAAGCAATAAATAAGAAGAGTAACGATGATGGAAGTCGATAGCCCAAGATCTTCATCATCCGTTTCATCACGGGTAAGCGATCAATCTGCGACATCTGTTGAAATAGCAAATGTAGTAGAGCGCCTAATAGATAGAGGAGAAGTAGATGGTGCTATAATTAATAGGGTAATTAAAGATAATTTATTATTTAACTCAATTCTAGATAAAAAATTTCAAGAATTAAAGTTATCCAAAGAAGAAAGATCTTGTGTATTAAAAATCTTTAAATCTTCCAGGGAAGAAGATTGCGATAAATATAAAGCTGATCCCGAACAAGATCCGAATATTGCAAGAGAATGTTTTGATAAATGGCAAAAATTAGTAGTTACTAATCGTGAAAAAAATGGGCCTACCCCTTCCTCACCTTCTGTTCCATGAGTTATTCGAGTTTATTTTTACTCATTTTTCTATTTCTTTTTTACAAATTATTTTGGTAGTTTCTATAAGTTTTTTTACATCTTTTTCTAAAATTTCCAAATCTTCTTTTGAGATATAAAAATCATTATCATATCTGCCACCAATATAAGCATATTCTAGGAGCAGAACTCTTCTCTTATCTTCTTCGTTATTAGTTTTAAAGAAATTCATTATTTCGGGATAATAATCTTCAATATCATTTTGTATCCATTGCAGATAATGTTCATTGGGGCAATAATTGCTGAAAACTAGAGTAATGGTTTTTAGAGATGTTTCCGCTGCTTGATGGAGATTGAAGGCGGCTTTTTTCAAAAAGCTTTTTGTGTTTTCTTTTAAGCTTAGCTGGTATAGTTTAAAAAAATCATTTGCACTATTGAACCATTCGTCAAAATTTTTCTGAGCAATTCTTTTTATCTCATCCTTTTCATGATCTTTTTCTTCTGATAATTCACTATTTTTCTTATCAAAAAGTAAAATACCCTCTTTTTTAATATCAGAAAAGAAATACTGCCCTTCTTCTAATTTATTGTTAAGTTCATTTATATCATGAGTAATAATTCTTGGATCTGCAGAAAATTTTAATGACTTTAATTCTTTATCTTTAATGTTACCCCATAAGGAATGATTAAGCGCTCCTTCTTTTGTTTTGGTTACTACAAGAATATCATAATCTGAAATATGAGCTGTTGAAACTCTGCCTAACTTCTTTTTCTCTTTTTTCTCTTTAATTAAATCTTTTTCTTCCTTATAATCACCCCTAGCATAAGAGCCAAAAAGAATTACTTTCTCTACTTCATCACAATTGTTATTGATAATATCAAC
>JAOFKK010000003.1 GCA_028040005.1 Rickettsiales bacterium | reverse complement strand
TCAAGACACCAAGGGTGGCTTGGTGGGGTACGGGATATTGCGACATAAAACAGCTAATCAAGTTACCTCCTGTCACAATTTACGCCATTACCTTAAGTCAACCCCCCCCCCATTACAATTAATTATAAATAAATTAATTAATTTCTTGCATTGGCCTTATTTTTGTGATATACTTAATTTTAATCACTATGTAAAACTAATGATGATTTGATTTAATCAGTAATTATTAGTTTAATTATATAGGTGGATTTTAAATAATTAATATTTTTATTTGACAAATAATTATTTTTTTTTAAATATTATGTCCATCTTTAATTTAATTTTTTAAAAATGAAAAAAATCGAAAATAAAAAAACTGTGGTAAAAAACAAATTTACCCAATATTGTAGGGCGGCATTATTATCCCTTTTTGTAATGTTAATGATTCCATCAATTTCATCAGACATTTTTGGTAATGGTGATGCTGAGGCGGGATGTAATCCTGCAAATAGTGCGGTTACTTCTACCGCTGATATGAATGCCAATTTAGCCACATTGCTTTGTGGTGGTAATCCAACAGCGGGTGAAGGTAATGGGTGTTTAACAGTAAACTTTGGTTCTATACCTATATGTACTAATGCTGGTAGTGGCGCAAGTGCTAGTTGTACAGCAATCACAGTAGCTCCAGTTCCTCAAGTCAGATGTGTTGCTCTTGATACCCAGCCAAAATGTGTTGCTGCTGGTAATAATTGTAGCTGGGGAGTGGAAGATACTCAAAACAATAAACTAGTTGATGCAGTTTGTCGAGTATATAAAATTGCTACTGGTACTGCTGGTAAGGCTTTTGCTGCTGTTGGTGTAATTTCAGTTGGTATTGGCTTCTTCACTGGTAAGGTTTCTTGGGGTCTTATGATTTCAGTTGCTGCTGGTATTGCGGTATTCTTTGGTGCACCATCAATTATCGCTGTGATATCTGGTGATCAAAGTGCTACAGCTCTTTGTAATCAAGTATCTCAATAATTATTATATATAATGACTAAGATTTGTGATTTACTAGTTGAAAAATCTATCATGAGTGGGAATAATGTCTCTCACTCTAATAGAAAAACTAAGAGGAAATTTTATCCTAACTTAAA
The DNA here is from genome assembly GCA_028040005.1 of Rickettsiales bacterium. Taxonomy (GTDB): domain Bacteria; phylum Pseudomonadota; class Alphaproteobacteria; order Rickettsiales; family UBA1997; genus CAJQHK01. Next base: position 22,238 of record JAOFKK010000003.1, on the reverse strand, counting down.
GGCTGCTTCTTTTGATAGTGAAATTCTTGGTGTGAAAGTTAAATTTAAAAAGCTTTCCACCAAAGCAATTAGAACTATTAATAAAAATTGTGGTTTTGATAATTTTATTGTTAATTGCCGTTCTAACAAATTAACTGATTCTGGCTTAAAGATTAAAAAGCAAATAATCAGTAAATTGAAGAAATCTGGTAAATTGGATGAAATTAAATTAAAATCTCGTAAATTTATTAAAAAAGAAGCTGAGGCTTAATTTAATTAGGATTAAAATATTTAAAAATTTTTTTTCATTGGGCGGTGATCATTAATTTGATCATCGCCTTTTTTTGTGACTATCCTATGTTATGAGAAGTTTTATTTCCAATAAAATTTATCTTCAAGGGGAGTCTTGGAGTGAATCTGTGAGAAACTCCCCTTGCAATAAAATATTATTAGAAATAATATTTTATGAACATAGGCGAAGGACGCAGAAAAAAGCGAACAGCTTTTACTTGATTTTTTATATTTTATCTGTTATTATTTAATTACAAATTGGCATTAGCCACGGCAGCCTCTCTTAGGAGAGGTTGAGTAACTTTCCTGTTTTTTTCCTAATTGCATTAAAAACTTCAATTCCAACATATCCATATAGATCGCATAATCTTTTTGTTGAAAATGGTTTAGCCTGACACATTATAGCTGACTGCTCCTTGCCCTTAAATTCAAAATTAAAATAATATGGGTTATCCTTTTGTTTTGATGAAAGAGGTATTCCAAAAAAGAAATGATTATTAAATTTCTTTAAAATTAACACAGGTCTTACAGATCGGCCACCTTTGCCACATTGTTCATTACCTAAATTTAGGCCAAGACTAACCCACCAAATCTCTCTTTCCTTGAAAAACACTGTCTTTTCATTATCTTCTAACTTCTTTTTTAATTCATTCCAATTATCAAAATCTTTTTGCATAATATTGTTAATTTAAGTTATTTATTGATCTTTTGATTATATCGTCCAAACAGACCATTAATTACTGTTATTGCTTGAATTATATAATTTATCAAATTCTTCTTGGGTTTTATATTTTTTTCAACCAAAAAATCCTCAGCTTCTTTTATTATATTATCAAAGTTTAAATCTTTTTTTCTATCTACTAATGAACTTAATAAATAAAATGATTTTACACTTACAGCCATCATATCTTTTTCATGTTGAGTTAATTTAACTTCCAATGAATCTTGATCGCCCAATAATCTAGTTTTAATATATTCACTTAGTGACATATTTGATTCGAAAGCTTTTCTTTGAATTATTTTCTTTTCGTCTTCAGTTATACCACTTCCCAACTTTAAAGCAAAAATTGCTTTAAAGGTGGGAAATGTATTATACAGGGCAACGGAATGCTAAATAATATATCCCTTAATTCCTCTTAATGCATTTCTATATAAAGCCTCTGATATATTGGTAATTTTATTATATCGGAAGATATTTAAAGCAAAATTTCTAAGTCTTGCCAAAGTTAAAAAGGATTTGCGTAATCCTTAACTCTAATCAATCCAAATTATTATTCAATTAGCATTCCGTTGCCCTGTGGATCTGTGAGAAACCCCCCTTGAAAAAGACCCGCAGGGGCTTTTGGAAGATATGGGTAAAAAGCAATCAAGGCGCTTTTTTGTCTCAAATTAGCATAGCTAATTTGGTGGGGTAATCTATCTCGGCAGTCCGGTTTTTGCAATAAAAATTATTTTATACCACTATATAATAACAAAGCCTTATTTCTAGACTCTTTAAGATCTATCATTTCGGGAAAATATTTTGATCTATCCTTAGGTTGGTGAATTTCCTTATTAGATAAATTATTTAATTCTGGTAGATATTTTTTGATATATTCTCCTTTGGGGTCAAATTTTTCACTTTGAAGGATAGGGTTAAAAATTCTAAAATAAGGTGCAGCATCAGCGCCAGAGCCAGCAACCCATTGCCAAGAGGCCGAGTTTGCAGCCAAATCGGCATCTATCAAACAATCCCAAAACCATTCTTGCCCAATTCTCCAATCTATTAATAGATTCTTTATTAAAAAGGAGGCAACAATCATTCTTACGCGATTATGCATTCTGCCAGTTTGCCACAACTCCCTCATTCCTGCGTCAATTATAGGAAAGCCGGTTTGACCTTTTTGCCATTTTTTAATATCATTTTCATTATTTTGCCAAGGAAAGTTATCAAATTTTGTTTTAAAATTTTTGCTAGGTAAGTCAGGAAAATGATATAAAAGATGATAAGAAAACTCCCTCCAACCAACTTCGCTTAAAAAACATTTAGCATCTTCATTATTAAAATAGGGGATAATTTTATAATATAAATGTTTAGGAGAAATTAAGCCATAATGTAAATAAGGTGATAAAAAGCTAGTATTATTTTGGGCAGGAAAATCACGAGATTTTTTGTAAATTTGCGCTCTATTTTTAACAAAATCATCAGCCATGTCATGGGCTGATTCTTCACTAATTTTGTAAATTTGATGCCAATTTTTAGCCCAATTGGGGTTTTTTGGTAATAAATTTAATTGTTCTAAGTTAAAATGTTCTTCCTTATCTAATGTTATTAAATTTAGTGATTTAGGAATTTGGGTAGGAAAAGGTAAATCGGCAATTTTAGTCAGGCAATTTTTCCAAAAGGGTGTGAAGACTTTAAAAAAACTTCCAGATAGATTTTTAATTGCACTAGGCTCAAATAAAAGTGAGGAATTAAATGAATTAATTTCTAAGCCAGATTTTTTAAAATATTCTTTGATCTTAATATCTCTGGCAATTTTTTTTGGCTCATAGATTCTATTCCATAAAATTGAGTTAATATCATATTTTTTAACTAAATTTTGTAAAATTTCTAATTCATCACCAGATTTAATAATTAATTTTGCATTATATTTTTGTAAAATATCTTTTTGAAAGGCGTCTAATGCATAATGTAAAAACCATTTTGAGGCTGAACCAATTGACTTATCTTCGATATATAAAAATAAAATTTGATGATTATTTTTGGCAGCATAGTCAATGGCTAAATTATCAGATAACCTTAAATCATTTTTAAGCCAAATAATTGTTCTATTCATATTTTGCATTTTTGTTAATTCGAGTTATAATTTTACAAATATTGTTGCAATTATCAAATAAAATTATGAAAAATAAAAAAATAGCTATTATTGGGGCGGGAATTTCAGGATTAACAATTGCTCAAAAATTAGCGCAAAAAAATGAAGTAATAATTTTTGATAAATCTCGTGGTATTGGTGGTAGAATGGCTACTAGGCGCGCAGATAATTTTCATTTTGATCATGGGGCGCAATTTTTTACTGCCAAAAGTGAGCAATTTCAGGAATTTTGCCAAAATGCTTATAGGGAAGGTGTGATTGATATTTGGAATGCTAGATTTGCTGAAATTATTGGTCATAATATTGCCCGAAAATGGCGTTTTGATAATAAGCAGCAACCGCATTATATTGCTGTGCCGCAAATGAATAATCTTTGTAAATTTATGGCCAAGAATTTAGATCTTCGTCTTAAAGAGCAAATAATTGACATTGAATTTATCAATCAAAAATGGTCTTTAAAAACTAAAGAAAAGGAATTTATTGATTTTGATTATTTGATTTTAGCAATTCCTTCGCATCAGGCGGTTAATTTATTGCCTAGAAAATTTATTGATTTTGATATTGTGCAAAAGATTGAAATGTTACCATGTTTTTCATTAATGATTGGCTTAAAAGAAAAATTAAATTTAGATTTTGATGCTGCCTTAGTGAAGGAGTCAATTATTAGCTGGATTTCAGTTAATAATTCTAAAAAAGGCAGGCCCGATGATTTTGCTTTATTGGTTAATTCTAGTAATGATTGGGCAAAAGATAATTTGGAGGGTGATCTTGATTTAATTCAAGAAAAACTGCTTGACGAGCTACAAAAAATCACTAAATTTAATAGAGAAAATATTGAATATATTAATATTCATCGCTGGCGTTATGCCAATGCTAATTTTAGGGAGGCGCAAAAATCACTTTTTGACGATAATCTTAATCTTGGAATTTGTGGTGATTACTTCCTTGCCGGTAGGGTAGAAAATGGCTTTTTAAGCGCCTTAGATTTATATAATAAAATAACATGAATAAAACTCCAAATTTAAATAGAATAACCAAAATTATTGAAAAATCGGCCAATATTTTATTGCGTGATTTTGTTGAAATTGAAAATTTACAAAATAATTATAATGCAGCTGCCAAATTTGCTAATGCTTCTTATCAAAAAATTTCTGAAATTTTTGTTAATGAATTTGAACAAAATGCTAATATTGAGTTAGTCTCTGGTAAAAAAATTATTGATAATCCTAATAATTGCGAATTTTATATTATTGCACCTATTGAGGGTTTGTTTAATTTTTCGCGCTCCATTGCTGATTTTTCTTCCTTTATTAGCTATGGTAAAATTAATGAAAATAATGAAAGGGAAATTTTAGAATCGGCAATTATTTTGCCTATTTTTAACCAAATTTTTGTTGCTGCTAAAAATTCTGGTCTTTTTTACAATAATCGTCGTATTAAAAATAATAATAAAAATAACTCTTTAATTGCCATTGATAATGTTAAATTTGCCAACTTAGCTGATGATAAAAATATTCGCATTAGCGGTTGTGTTAGCTTTGATGTTGCTCAATTTATTTTAGGTAAGATTGATCAAATTATTTTTACTGACAAAAACCTTAAAGATGCTTTAGCTTTATATATTGTAGAATCGGGTGGAGTAATTGAAGAGAGGGAAGGGTACTTTATAGCGAAAAGATAGTAATACTTCATTAGAAAATCATGTGCAAAGGTCTTCCTAAGTAAATTACACTTCTTAATTTATAATTTTATGAATAAAAATATTTATGATGTAATTATAATTGGTGGTGGGCATAGTGGTGCAGAAGCTGCTGCTGCCTCAGCTCGGATGGGTGCAAAAACATTATTAATTACCATTAAGGAAGATAATATTGGTCAAATGTCTTGTAATCCTGCTATTGGCGGTGTTGCAAAAGGCACAATAGTACGCGAAATTGACGCTCTTGATGGTATAATGGGGCAGGCTATTGATATGGCGGGTATTCATTTTAAAATTTTAAATGCTAGTAAGGGTGCAGCGGTACATTCGCCTAGAGCGCAGGCTGATAGAAAATTATATCAAAAGGCTAGTAATGAAATTTTAAAAAATTATTCTAATTTAGATCTTCATTTTGATAAAATTTTGGATCTTATTATCAAAAATGATCAAATTGCAGGTGTAATTACTGAAAATAGGCAAGAATTTTTAGCAAAATCGGTTATTTTAACGGCTGGGACTTTTCTTGCGGGTATAATCCATATTGGTAAGAAGGAAATTCCGGCAGGGCGAATTGGTGAAGAGCCATCTAATGGAATTTCAGAAAAATTAGAAAAATATAATTTTGCTTTAGGAAGGTTAAAAACCGGCACACCACCAAGAATTGACAAGGATTCAATTGATTATAGCGAGCTAGAAATTCAAGATGGTGATGATATTCCTAAGCCTTTTTCTTATTTAAATGATAAAATTAATGTGCCACAAATTGATTGTTTTATCACTTATACCAATCCCAAGACTCATAAAATTATTAAGGATAATTTACATTTAAGCTCGATTTCTTGTGGTAATATTACTGGTTCTGGTCCGCGCTATTGCCCTTCAATTGAGGATAAGATTAATCGTTTTTACGATAAGGAGCGTCATCAGATTTTTCTTGAACCTGAGGGTTTGGATTCTAATTTAATTTATCCTAATGGTATTTCAACCTCACTTCCTGAAGAAATTCAATTACAATTTTTAAAAAGCATTAAGGGTTTAGAAAATGTTAAAATAGCGCAATATGGCTATGCTATTGAATATGATTTTATTGACCCAAGGGAGTTAAAGCCAACTTTGGAGACTAAAAAAATTAAAAATCTCTTTTTTGCTGGGCAAATTAATGGTACCACAGGCTATGAGGAGGCTGCAGGGCAGGGCTTGGTTGCTGGTGTTAATGCGGCACTTAAAGCTAAAAATTCTAATGAAGAATTTACTTTAAGTAGAACAGATAGCTATATTGGGGTGATGATTGATGATTTAATTCGTTTAGGTACTTTGGAACCCTACAGAATGCTTACTTCTCGCGCGGAATATCGTTTATTATTACGATCTGATAATGCCGATTTGCGTTTGACCAAAATTGGTATTGATATTGGTGTTGTTGGTAATAAAAGAAGGGATATTTTCTTAAAAAAAGAGGAGAATTTAAAAAAAGATTTAGAAAAATTACAAAAAATTACCATTACACCGGCAAAATTGAAGAATTTTGGGGTAGAAATTAAGCAGGATGGTGTAAAAAGGAATATTTTTGAGTTACTTGCCACTAATAATGTTAATTTTGCTAAAATTATTGATATTTGGCCAGAATTAGCAGAAATTTCCGAGCAAAATCAAGAGCAAATAGCAATTCAGGCACTTTATCATTCTTATATTGAAAGGCAAAAAAAAGATATTGAAATCTTTAAAAAGGATGAATTTTTAAAAATACCAGATAATTTAAATTATAAGCAAATTAAGAGCCTTTCTAATGAGGTGGTTGAAAAATTAAGCTTCACTCGTCCAACTAATATCTCCCTTGCTAGCCGTATTCCTGGTATTACGCCAGCTGCTATTATGGCAATTATAATTTACTTGCGTAAGAATAATTAGGCTTTAAAATTATTTTTTTGATTGATACCACTAATTAATATGTAATACCATTTCCCAACTTTAAAGTAACTTTTGTTGCTAATTGGAATCGGATATTTTACCTATGATTTTTTGACGGAAATACTGGATGTATTTTCTCATAAAAATCATGGGTAAAATTGTCGATTATCAATAGCAACCCGAAGGGCTGTGGTAAATTTAAGAAATTTACAAGATAAAATATTCATTAAAATATGTCCAATATTTCAGATGAAATTTTATCAATAAATTTACTTAAATTTTCCTACAGCAAAAATTGCTTTAAAGATGGGAAGTGGTATAATACATGCCAGAAATAAGCCGTTTTTTAGGAATAATAATTTCAATTTATTATAATGAGCATAACCCACCTCATTTTCATGCTGAATATAAGGATTTTAATATTATAGTTGAAATTAAAACTGGTATTGTAAAAGGTACCTTTCCCAAGAGGGCGTTAAAATTGGTATTAGAATGGTACGATCTTCATAAGCAAGAATTGATGAAGGATTGGAATTTGGCGGTAAGAAAAAAACCGTTAAATAAAATTGAACCCCTAGAGTAGATATGGTTTTTTTTTCTGTTAAAGAGGCTAAATATATTAAAGATTATCAAATTTGGTTAAAATTTTCTGATGGTAAAAATGGCAATATAAATCTTTGTAATTATTTAGATGGAGAAATTTTTAAGCCCTTAAAAAATAAAATATATTTTAAGAAATTTAACATCGAAAGAAGTACTATTTCTTGGGAAAATGGCGCCGATTTTGCTCCAGAATTTTTATATGAATTATTAGAAAAATCTAATGGAAATTAATTTTTATCAAATTGATGATCTTTTACATAAAATGATAGCACCCTTGCTATTAAAAATTTATGATCAGCAAAAAAAAGCTTTAATTTTATGTGAAAATGATGATATGACTCAAAAATTGGATTTGGGTCTTTGGAATTTTTCTAAAATTAAATTTTTACCTCATATTACTGATCAGGATGATTTTGAATTAGAGTCACAACCTATTTTACTTACCCAAAGGGAGGAAAGTCTCAATGAAGCAGATTTTTTATTAATGTTTTCAGAAAAATCAGAGGAATTTATGCAAAAATTTGATCGTATTTTCTATTTTTTTGGCGCTAATGATTTATCAGATGCTAGAAAATTTTGGAAAGAATCGAAGGAAAAATCCTATAATCTTAATTTTTATAAAAGAGAGGTGACAGGTTGGAAGAAGCAAGAAATTTAAATATGACTTATTGAATTATCAAAATATATTTTTACAATATGTTAATAATTTCTATCTTTAGGGGTTTTAAAGATAGGAGCATTGCTCCCGTATCTCAGGGGATAGAGCATTGGTTTCCTAAACCATGTGCGCAGGTTCGAATCCTGCCGGGAGCATTTCTTAAATTACTTGACCAATGACTAAAAAATTAGATAAAATTCATCATATTGCTATTAAAGTTGATAATATTGCTGATGCCATTAAATATTACAATGAAAATTTTGAAATAGAAGTTCTGTATCAGGATGAAACATGGGGTTTTTTACAATTTGGCAATATTAAGCTAGCTTTGGTTTTACCGGGTAAGCATCCGCCTCATTTGGCTTTTTTAAGGGATAATGCTGAAAAATATGGTGAGTTAAAATTACATCGCGACGGCACTTCTTCAATTTATCTTCAAGATCCATTTGGTAATTATCTTGAATATCTTAAAGATCCTAATGAGTCTGAAGAAGAATTTAATAATAAATAAATGATAGAAGCATTTTTTAAAAGAAAAGAGTGGGCTTTGTGGTCTTATGGTGGTGCTTTTTTAATTCTGATTTTACTTTATAGTCAGGTACAAATTGCAGTTTTGGTTAATTCTTGGTATAAGGGTTTTTATGATTTATTACAAAATAGCAAGGATTATCATAATAATTCACTAGAAGGTATTACAAAATTATTTGATTATTTGATTTCGATTAAATATATCACCAATGGTTTTCAGGGTGAGGCCAGCTTTGCTGTAATTGTTTTGCCTTATATTCCAATTATTGCTTTTACCAATTGGTTTACCAAAATTTACGCTCTAAAATGGCGTGAAGCTATGACTTTTTATTATTTACCAAAATGGCGTAAGGCTGAGGAAGATGTTGAGGGGTCAAGTCAAAGAATTCAGGAGGATTGTTTTTTATGGGCTAAATTGCTTGAATCATTAGGTTTGCAATTTATGCGTGCTATTATGATGTTAATTGGATTTTTACCAGTTTTATGGACGTTAAGTGAATCAGTTTCTATTCCTATTTTTGGTCAACAGGCAGGTAGTTTAGTCTATTATTCATTGTTAATTTCTTTAGGCGGAATTTTTATTTCCTTTTTTGTCGGCTGGAAATTACCTGGATTACATTATAATAATCAAAAAGTTGAAGCGGCCTTTAGAAAAGAATTGGTTTTGGCAGAGGATGATAAGAAAAATTATGCTGGGCAAGAGAGTATTTTTAGTTTATTTACTGGTATTAGATTTAATTATAGAAGGCTTTATTTGCATTATACTTATTTTGATTTATGGAGTTCTCTTTATAGTCAAGTTATGATTATTTTTCCTTATGTTATTGTTGCTCCAAATTTATTTACGGGTTTGATTCAAATGGGAATATTAGTGCAAATTAGTAATGCTTTTGGTCGGGTTCATGATAGTTTTTCAGTTATTTTAGATAATTGGACTTCAATTACCGAATTAAAAAGTATTTGGAAAAGGCTTCATGAGTTTGAAAGGGCAATTAAGATTTATTAATAAAATTTAAACCTTCTAAGGTTAAGTTTTTTTCTATTGCTATTAATCCTTCAATTTTATCTGCAAAAATTTCTGATAATCCTCCTGTTGCTATTATTTGCATTTTACTGCCATATTCGGCCATTATTTTTTGATTAAGACCATTAATTAATGATATATATCCAAAATAAATACCAGAATTCATGGCTTCAATGGTTGATTTGCCTATGACATTATTTTGTTTACATAATGTAATTTTTGGCAATTTAGATGCAAAATCACTCAATGCCTTAATTGAAAGGTTAATTCCTGGTGCAATAATACCCCCTAAATAATCTAAATTATTACCAACAATATCAAAAGTTGTCGCTGTTCCAAAGTCAATAATTATTAAGTTTGAGCCATATTTATCATGGGCATAAATAGAGTTAATCAGGCGGTCAATACCGACCTCTTCTTTATTTGTAAGATTGATTTTAATTATTTTTTCTAAATCTTTATTTTCAAGATAGGTGGTTTTTTTATTAATTTTTTGGCAGGCTTTAAAGATTCTTTCATCAATTTGTGGAACTACTGATGCGATAATAATTTGAGAAATATCTTTTTTGGTTAATTTATTCTGATCAAGGAATTTTTCTATTTCAATTTTAAAAAATATATAATCCCACCTATATGTAGTCTCAAAACGATATTCATATAGTAGCCTATCTTCATAAAATAACCCTAGATGAATATTGGTATTGCCTATATCAATTGTTAATAACATGTTAAAAATTGTTTTTTTAAAAAAATATAATATCATTACTTTCTTTAAAGTAAATTATATAGTAATGATTTTGGGTCTTGGGCTGGATATTGTGCAAATTGTACGGATTAAAAATATCAATTCGACATTTGGTGATAATTTTTTAAAGAAAATCTATACATCAGGTGAAATTTATCAAATTAACTCTATATCTTCTAGTAAGAAAAAGGAGGAATTTTTAGCCAAAAGATTTGCAGCTAAAGAGGCCTTTTCTAAAGCCCTTGGAACTGGTATTGGGCGTATTAAATTTAATGAGATAGAAGTGTGTAATGACGATAATGGCAAGCCAAAAATTACAAGAACTGATAAAATTAACCAATTAATAAAAGAATTATTTACAGTTGAGAATTATCAAATTAATCTTTCTATAGCTGATGATGCTGGAATTGCACAAGCTATTGTAATTATAAGTATTAAATAAATGAATATTAATCCTTCATATAAAATCATTGCTGATCATTTAAGATCTTCTATTTTTTTAATTTCCGATGGTGTAATGCCTGCAAATGAGGGCAGAGGCTATGTTTTGCGTCGTATAATGAGGCGTGCAATGATGCATATTAATAAATTAGGTTCTGATAATTTAAAAATGTATAAATTAGTTCCCAATTTTGTTAAAAAAACATCATCTGCTTATCCTTATTTACTTAAGACTGAAGAATTGGTCACTCAGACAATTAAAATTGAAGAAGAAAGATTTAATAAAACTTTAAAAAATGGTTTAGAAATTTTAGAAAAAGAAATTACTCAAATTGCTGATGATAAAATTCTTTCAGGTAAGATAGCTTTCAAATTATATGATACTTATGGTTTTCCATTGGATTTAACGCAAACAATTTTGGATGAAAAAAATATCAAAATTAATATTGATGAATTTGAATCTGAAATGCAAATTCAAAAAGAAAGGGCTAAAAAAAATTGGAAGGGTAGTGGCGCCCAGTCTGATAATAATATCTATTTTGAATTAGAGGAGGAGTTTGGCATAACTAAATTTTTAGGCTATGAGGAGGTTAAGTTAGAGGCTAAAATTATAGCTATTTTAAAAGATGGTAAAAAAATTGATAAAATATCTAAGGGTGATAAAAATATTGAAATTATCCTTGATAAAACTCCTTTTTATGCAACTTCTGGTGGTCAAAAGGGCGATGATGGTAATTTGATTTTATCTAGCGATATTAAGGGTGGGGATTTAATTTCTTATAATGATGTGAAAAATATTATTGATATTTTTGAAACTCGAAAATTTTCCAATGGGGTCTTTTCTCATTTTATTGATGAAGTTCGAGGTGCATTTAAAGTAGGTGATAAAATAATTGCCGTAATTAATAATCGTAATCGTCAATTTAGGGCTCAGAATCATTCTGCAACACATCTTTTGCATTTTACTTTACGACAAATTCTTGGTAATCATATTACTCAAAAAGGCTCTAATGTTGATGTAAAAGCTCTTACTTTTGATTTTAACCATAATCAAGCTTTGAGTTATGAAGAAATTATTGCCATTGAAGATTTGGTTAATTTTTATATTCGTCAAAATAGTGTGGTAGAGACTAAGATTATGGATATTAAAAATGCTCAAAAGGAGGGAGCGATGATGTTATTTGATGAAAAATATGATGATGAGGTTCGTGTTTTATCAATGGGTAGTGATGGTAGTAGGGCGGTTTCGGTTGAATTATGCGGTGGTACCCATGTTAAAAATACCGGTAATATTGGTCTCTTTAAAATTATATCAGAAAAGTCAATTGCAGCGGGAATTAGAAGAATTGAAGCGACGACAGGTCATTTTGCTTTGGAATATTTAAGAATAAGGGAGCAAAAATTAGATATTTTGCTAAAATCATTAAAAATTGAACAAAAATTTGATGATATTAATATTAAATCATCAGATTTTCATCATAGTAAAAAAGGTTTTGATGATTTTTATTATTTTTCTGATGAAAAAGAGGGCAATATTACTGGTGATAATGAAATAAAAATTAGCAAAGATCTTTTAAATCAAATTAATGATGCAGGATCGGAAAAAATTAATGAAATTAAATCTAAGAATAAGGAAATTGAAAAATTAAAATCTGAAAAATTAACTGGTTCAAATTCTGATTTTATAATTGAAAAAATCGAAAATATTAATTTTATTCATCATATTTTTGAAGGGGTGGAGGCTAAGGATTTTAGAAATTTAGCAACACAAATAGCTTCTAAAAAAGAATATAAGGAAAATTCAATAATTTTATTTTTTGCTAAAAATTCTGGTAAAATAACTGTTATTTTGTCAATTAGCAATGATCTTACTGCTAGATTTAAAGCCGGTGAATTAATTAAGGATATTATAGCTAAAATTGATGGTAAAGGTGGCGGTGGTAAGCCAAATTTTGCCATGGGTGGTGGTAGTAAAAAAGAAGGAATTGCGGATGCTATAAATATAATCAAAAACATAGTTAAGAATGCTAAATAAATCACTAATAACAAATTTAATTGCTATAATTTTAATTATTATTGGCTATTTTTTTCCAATTTGTGACAATATTATTCTAACTATCGGAATTTTTGCCTTATCTGGCGCCATTACTAATTGGTTGGCAATTCATATGTTATTTGAAAAAATTCCATTTTTATATGGTTCTGGCGTTATTGCGAGTCGTTTTGAAGATTTTAAAATTGCCATTAAAAATATGATTATTAATGAGTTTTTTGATAAACAACATATTGAGAAATTTTTTAATGATAATCAAATAATATCATCTGAATTAATTAATAAAAAAATTGATTTTGATAAAATTTTTGAAAATCTAACTGATACCATTATGGAATCGCAATTTGGATCAATGTTAGGGATGTTTGGCGGTAAGGAATCATTAAAACCTCTTAAAGAGCCGGTAATACAAAAATTACAAGAAATTATCATTGATTTTGCTAAAAATAGCTCTTCTGATGGAGAAATTTCCAATAACATCTTATCTAAAATAGAAAAAATTATTGATAATAGATTGTCTGATTTAACTCCAAAAATGGTAAAGGATATAATTTCTAATATGATTAAAAAACATCTTGGATGGTTGGTGATTTGGGGTGGTTTTTTTGGTGGATTAATTGGCGCAATATATTCTATAATATCATAATGAAAAAGTTACTTTTTATATTTCTCATTTGCATTTCTAATAATATTTATGCAACTATATTCACTATTAATGGCAGTGATCAATCTTTAAGCACTTATAATAGCGCAAGTGATGATGCTATAGAATTTGCTTCAGATAATATATTAACAATTGATGTTTCTAATTCTTCAAATATTAACTCTATTACAACAAATACTGATAATCAGGGTATTATTGAGTTTAATACTGATGCAACTAATTTAACTATTATTGATAATATTGGTTCAAGCGATTTAAGGTTGGGTGACTTGAATTTTACTGTTAACGATGCTCAGACCAGTGATATTAATTCTACAAATTCCGGTACTATTTATTTACAAAATATTGACATTGGTCAAGATTTAGGATCTTCCATTACAATTAAAACCATCTCTGGTAATGCTATAATTGATGCTGAGAATCTTAATATTTCTCAAAATTTAACCCTTAATAATCAGGCAAATATTGGCACTATTGCCTTTAATCAAGATGCTAATGCTATTTTTGATAATATTGCTATTTCTGGAGATGTTTCAGAAAATTCTGCTACCGGTCGCTTGATTACAACTTCTGATGGTTCTATTAATTTGAACGGCTCCAATGTCCAAACAATAGGTGTGGCTCTTGGTGATTATGATGTTTCTGGTCCAACTACAACTTATGTTAATAGTTTGAATATTAATAATAGTAATGCCTCTGGTATATCTTTTAATAGTGGCAATATTAGCTATATTCAAGATATGGTTTTTAATCATAATGAAGAGAATTCTCAAATTACCCTTTCGAGTACTATTTTCCATCTCAATGGTAATATTACCAATAGTAATTCTAATATTGATGATTTCTATATATTAAGTAGCGGTACGGGGGAAATAATCTTAACAGGTCAAACGCAAGATATTGACGCAAATTTTGGTACATCGGGATCAAGATTTAATGATTTACAAATTCAATCAAGTGAAGTTGACTTATCTGGAGATTTATATCTAACAACTTTAAATATTGTTCAAAATGCTGATCGTTTAAATGCAATTACTGATATTGATAATAATGGTATTTTAGATATTTCATCTCTTGATATGGACAATAGCCTTACCGCAAATGGAAGTGGAACTCTTAATATTGCCAATATTGATATTGTTGATTCTAAAATTTTAACTTTAAATTTAGATTCTAATATTTCTGGTAATATTGTTGATTCTGGAGCTGTTGGTGCAAAAATTATTTCTAACAATAATAATATTACTTTTAGTGGCACTTCTGCCCAAAATATCGCTGTTTTAATGGGTGATTCTAGCAATAGAATTGATCAAATTTCTAGTTCAAATAGTAATATAGTAACTTTGGATCAAAATATTTTTGTAAAAGATGTTGCTTTTAGCAACACATCTTCTGGAGGGGAGTTGTTAATCGGCTCTGGTGATGAACTGGATGTTACCGGCAATATTACCGCTTTAAGCGCTGCTAATTCAGCCATTACTGGCTCATCTGGAACTTTGGATTTATCAGGAAGTGGAGTGCAAAATATAACAGCCTCTCTTGGAACTTCTTCTACAAGACTTAATAATTTAAATATCAATAATAATAATGTTGTAATTAATAATAATGTTACTTCTTATGTAAATAATTTCAATTTAACTTCTGGCTCTATTGGCTTAACTTCTGGTTCAATAATTGATGTTGATAATGCTTTAGATTTATCTGGAAAAACTGTTAATTATGTTATTACCTCAACTTCTGATGCTGCAAAAATTACCTCAACAAGCTCCAATGAAATTACCACTTCTTCTTCTAATATAAATATTGATTATAGTAATATTTCTGGCACTGGATTATCTAGCTATTTAGGAACAAGTGACGATATTATTGACAATAATAGTGGAGCAGCAACCATTAATACCTCCAATATTAATCTTTCTGATAATTCTTACTTAGCCAATGCCTCTATCGCAACTCGTGCTTCGGATGAGATTTTAACTCTTACTACAAATCTGGATTCTAATATTGTTAATGTTAGTAATTTAGGGCAGCAATATTATAATATTGTAACTTATTTAATAAATGATTTGGAGATTTCCAATCTTTTGTCAATTTCTAGTCAGGAAGAGTTTAATATATTTCAAAATTCTCTAATTCCTAAGAATAATTCTAATATTAAAAATAATATTAATTTAGCTAATAATATTGATTTTATTATTGATAGTAAGGTTTCTCAACCAGGAAATAACTCAATTTGGGGTGATTTATTATTATCTAGCTTACATCATAAAACAGATTCTACGCAAAATGGTTTTGATGCAGTAAATTCAGGATTTATTTTTGGTTATGATAGCCAAATTAACAAAAATAATCTTTTAGGAGCATCTATTTTTTATGCTAATAGTAACATAGAGGGTGGTAATGAATTACAAGATGACCAAAATAACGCTATTGGTTTTAGCCTATATCATAAGCATTATAGCCAGGATCAAAAGGGGTTGTTTAGTTTTAACAAATTAATTTCTTTTTATAATTTTTATTCCCTGGAAAGAAAAATTGATTTAGGGAATGAAAATAGAATAGCGAAGTCTAAAACTAATGGCATTACAGCTAATTTAGAAACGGGAATTGGTTATAAATATAATAAGGGAAAAATTTCTTATATTCCAAAATTATCTTATCAATATTTTAGGGATCAAATTGATTCTTATGATGAGAGTGGTGCTGGTGATTTATCTTTAAATATTGCTGATAATAATTATAATTCACATAAATTACAATTGGGTTTA
This sequence comes from Rickettsiales bacterium, assembly GCA_028040005.1. Classification (GTDB taxonomy): domain Bacteria; phylum Pseudomonadota; class Alphaproteobacteria; order Rickettsiales; family UBA1997; genus CAJQHK01. The sequence goes on along the minus strand of JAOFKK010000003.1, from coordinate 6,019 downwards.
GATTTGGAATCATCTAGTGACATTGAGCATAAAGAATTGATTTTTAGACCAAAATTTGGTGTATATATCACTAAAAAAATTGCTGGTAGCAATAATCAGATAATGGAGATGAATTTTGTTAATAATAGCACTAAATATCAAATTACATTACCTGATATTAATGATGATTATTTAACTACAAATTTAGAAATTGATATTTTGCAAAAGGATAAAATGCCAATAATTAACTTTAAATATCTTGGTAATTTTTCATCGGATATTATGTCTCACCTAGCATCAATTAATTTTAAATATAATTTTTAGACAATATATTGTGATAAATTAGTTGTATTTTATTTTTTATATATCATTATATTACTAGTTTTTAGTTTAATTAATTATACATTGCATAACCACTATGAAAAAAACGACCATTTTAAACCCTTTGGCAATTATCGCTACTACTTTTATAATTTCTAATGCTCATGCTAATTTACCAAAATATGGCAAATGGTGTGGTAATTTAGATTTAAAATTAAAAGCTAAAGCAATTGATAAAATTGATGAATCTTGTAAGAGAAATTTTAAATGTAAATCAAAATCAAAAACTGGCTTTGAAAGGTTAAATTGTGATATTGACCTAATGAGATATCTTGATGGGAGGGGGCAAAAATACGCCAAAACCGCCGATGCCAAAAAAGCAAGGGCAAAAATATTATCCTATTTTGAAGAAAAATCTAAAAATTGGAAATAATACCACTTACCATCTTAAAATAAGCGATATAGTAAAATATTTTTAGATAAAAAATGAATCTAGATTGCTTAAATTTATATATAGTTTTTAAGGTGAATTTTTGTATAAATCTTTAAAAATAGCGTAGATCAATTATAAATTGGTTACTTATTTTTGATAAATTATATTATCCTAAAAAAGATTATTTTTCAGTATAATTAAAAATATAATTTGAATATGAAGTTTATTGTTAATTATCAAAAAACTTGTCTTTTTATTTTAGGTTTATTGACCGCTCTTTTATTTGCGCCAATCGGGTTTTTCCCTATTGGTTTTTTGGCATTTTCTGTCTTATTAATATTGCTTGATGGGAGAAGGGTTAAAAATGCTAGAGAGGCATTTTATCTCGGTTGGTTTTTTGCCTTTGGTCATTTTGCTGCTGGTCTTTATTGGATTTCTATTTCACTTTTTGTTGATATTGCGCAATTTTGGTGGTTATTACCATTTTCATTATCGTTAATTCCTGCTGCTTTGGCGCTTTATGTTGCTTTATGCTGCTATTTTTATTGTAAAATTATCGATAAATTTGCTATCAAGGATAAAATTATCAAAATATTTTTATTTGCTTGTTTATGGATAATTTTTGAAATTTTACGCTCTATTTTATTTAGTGGCTTGCCCTGGAATTTGCTTGGATATAGTTTGTTTTTCTGGAACTTAATGCCACAAATTGCATCAAAAATTGGTATTTATGGCTTAAGTTTTGTCGCCATCATATTTTTTACAATTCCTTATTTTTGTTATAAAAATGATTTTACAAAGTTAAAAAATAAAATTTATTTATTATTTTGCGCTATTTTATTAATTTTTATTGTAATTTTTGGTCATTTACAAATAAATTCTGGTAATAAGCAATTAAAATCAATTAAGATTCGCTTAATTCAGCCTAATATTAAACAAGAAGATAAATGGAGTAAGGAAGAAAGATATAATTCTTTTTTAAAAAATATTACATATTCCAAAGGTGATTTTGATAATAGAGAGGGTCAAAAGCCAGATTATATTATTTGGTCAGAAGCGTCAACACCTTATGTCTTGGGTAATGAAAATAAATTTTTATTAAATAAAATATCGGAAGCAATTCCAAAAGGCTCTAAGTTGATTACGGGTGCATTAAGAGCTGGTTATGATAAGGATAATAAATTAAAACAAATTTGGAATTCACTTTTTGTAATTAATTCAGATGCTAAAATTATTAATTTTTATGATAAATCGCATTTAGTACCATTTGGAGAATATATTCCATTATCACAATTTTTACCTTTTTTGTCAAAAATAACTTATGGTTCTTTGGATTTTAGCTCTGGTGGTGGAAATAAAACCATTCAATTATCTGATGATATATCTTTTAGCCCTTTAATTTGTTATGAAATTATTTTTCCTTGGAAGGTGTTTGATCATGATAATAAGCCAGATTTTATTATTAACATTACTAATGATGCCTGGTTTGGAGTAAGTTCTGGCCCCTATCAACATTTGAATATGGCAAGAATGCGTGCCATTGAAAATCAAATTCCAGTAATTAGGGTGGCTAATTCTGGCGTTACAGCTATTATTGATAAAAATGGCCAAATAATTAAAAAGATTGATCTGGGTCAGGAGGGGAGGTTGGATTTTGAATTAAAATTTTAAAAGATTATATTTATCAATATATAATGCCAATCAGCGACCTCTTATCGCAACACACCACCCTTTAATTTTTATTTTTTTGCAATTACATAAATTATATTCCAATCTTCATAAATATCTTTTATGGCCATTAATTTTCTTAAATCCGAAATATTAATATGTGAATTATTATTAAGGGGCGATCCTGCTCCGATTTTTTTCATAGATTGTAATAGATCATAATAATTATTATATTTTAGGGTAATCTTTTTTGTAACAATATTAAATGAAGAAAATATTCGCAGATGATCTTCGAGTAATTTTTGATCAGGAAAATTATTAATATTAAGATTTTTTATATTTAATTTTTGAATATTAGGAAGGCTATTTTTGCCAATGATTGAAAATAAAAAGCACCCTTTAGGCTTTAAAATATTGTGAATTTGCTTAAAAACTGAATCAAAATTATCAATCCACTGTAGTGCAAGAGAAGAGATCGTTAAATCAAAGGAGTTTTTTTGCAATGGTAGGAGATTAATATCAGAGTTAATTTTAAAGCTGCATTTTGACTCTTTTAGCATATTAAGTGCTAAATCTAAGGAGTAGAAGTTAGGGATTTGTTGTTTTTGGCTGATAATATCGTGTAAAAAGCCAGTTCCAGAGCCAAGATCGATAATTTTTGAGGAATCCTTGATAAAGGGAAGGCAAAAATCTACTAAATTATGGGCTACTTGTTTTTGCAAAATAGCATTTTGGTTGTAGATTTTTGCCGCCTTGTTAAAATTATTTTTAATTTTCAAGATTTTCTAAAGCAAAATCCCAATTTACTAGATTATTTAAGAAGGTTTCAATATATTTTGGTCTAGCATTTTGAAAATCTAGATAATAAGCATGCTCCCAAACATCCATAGTAATTAATGGTTTTAAATTAGTGCCTAATGGAGTTTCGGCATTTGGGGTTTTAATTATTTGTAATTTGTTATTTTCACCAGCAACAAGCCATGCCCAGCCAGAGCCAAATTGAGTTGCGCCAGCAATTTTAAACTCTTCAACAAATTTATCAAAAGAGCCAAAATCTTCTTCAATTTTAGCAAGTAATTTGCCCGCTGGTTTGCCACCGCCGTTTTTTTTCATCGAGTTCCAATAGAAGGTGTGGTTCCAAATTTGAGCAGCATTATTAAAAATACCAGCTTGCTTATTATCTCTTGAGATATTGATAATTTCTTCAAGGGATTTGTTTTTTAAATCAGTATCGGCAATTAAATTATTAAGATTGGTAACATATGTTTGGTGATGTTTACCATGATGAAAATTAAGGGTATTTTCAGAGATAAAAGGTTCTAAATCTTTTTTATCGTAAGGTAAGCTTGGTAAAGTAATAGTCATGATTTTATGTTTAATTGTTATTTATATCAAATAAAAATATATTAATTATATCATAAATCTCAAGATATTTAATTTAAAAAAGAATTTAAAATGATTATATTGTAGAAAAATATTTCCTATCTTTTAATATGTTAAATGTTATTAATTAAATCCTAAAATCATGATAAAAAATCTTATAATTATATCATCCTTACTTATGTTATCTGCTTGTATTGATATTCCCTTTGTACCATTCATATAATTTGCTATAATGAGAATATTTTTTTATGTTATTATAATTTTTGCAAATTTTGCTTTAGCCAAAAATGGTAATAATATAGATCTTGAGTCTCTTGGTTTGGATAATTTAAATCAAGAGGCTGAGGAGGTTAGTGATAAAAATCAAAAGCCAGATCAGGGTCAGTCATCATTACAAAGATTATTAATTGATGATAAAGAAAAAATAGATGGTGAAGAGGTAAGTGATAATCAGGAAAAAATAGATAATAACAAGGATTACGATAAGATTACCAGCGAAGATAGTGGCAATTCTTCATTTACCGATAATATTAAAAATAGCTTCTCTAAAATAGGGGGGTTTTTTTCTAATAATAGCCCAAAAATAGCAAAAGATATTAAAAACAAAGCTCAAGAAATTAATGTTAAGGATGTTAAAAATAAAGTAGTTAGCAAGATTGATAATATTGTTAATAAAAAAGAAGAAGAGTATAATAATGAAGATGTTAAGACGGTAATTGAAAATGCCAGTAATGTCATATTTTTTGATGATGATTTAGTGTCAGAAGAGCCTGTTTTTGATAAAGGCTATCCTAAGCCAGTCCCTAAAAATCCTCCAGATTTTTTAACAACAGATATTCCTCCACCATTACTTGCTGCAGGCTTTAGTGATGAAAATATTCACCATCCAATTTTAACAGGATATTTTAATAAGGTAACTTTGCTATTTAATGAGATTGGAACGAATGATATTAATGAATTTAACGCTCTTTTAAGGCAAATTTATAATATTAATATTTATAATGATTTTGGTGATACACCATTACTTTTTGCCACCTCCCTAAAGAGAAGAACTATAGTTGCGAGCTTACTTGCTGCCGGTGCTAATCCTGATTTAAAGAATAAATTAGGTCAAAATGCGGTAAATATTGCTATTAAAATGGGTGATTATGAAATGCTAAAAATGCTTGTTGAATCTGGCGCTAATTTAGATATAAGAAATAATTTTGGTGAGACATATCTAATACAGGCGGTCAGAACTGGCTATTTGCCAATTATTGATTATTTGGCTGATGATAAGGTTGATCTTAACGCATCTGATAAAAATAATCAAACAGCCTTTGATATCGCAAGAAATACTGGCAATAATGTGGTAATGCAATTGTTATTAAGATATGGAGCTGAAAAACAAATTATTGTTAAAAGATCAATCATTAATGAGTTAAATGGTAAGTGGGAATGATATTATACTAAAATTTATCTTAAAATTATGATTTTAGAAATTGACCTGCCCAAGGATAGTAAATTAATTTCCAAGGACATGAAAGATATTATTTTTTCTGACTGTTTTTTGGTTACAAATATTGACTCTAATTTATCAATTTTGGATATTTATTACAAAATCACTCAAAGATTATCAAAATTAAATTTTTTATTTAAAATAAGGGATAAAATTTTTGGACTCTTTGGCGTTAGGGCTTTAAATGGTTTTTTAGGAAAAAGAATTGTTAGAGACTCAAATAAAATTGATTTTTTTAATATTGAAGAATATTCAGATAATTCACTAATCTTAACAAATAAAGATTCACATTTGGATGTCATGATCAATTTAGAAATAAAAAATAAAAATAATTTATATTTAATTACATCTGTAAAGACTCATAATATTGTCGGGTATTTTTATATAAAATTAGTTGCTATTTTTCACAAAAAGATTGTAAGATTTGGTTTAAAGTCCCTTATATAATTATATTTAAAATTTACAAATCATTAAAATGATCCTATTTATTAAATCTATATTAAATATAGTTAAATTATTTATTTATTTTGTAATCTTTTTAATCTTTTTTCCATTTTATGAGGAAAAAGCTATATATTTATTCTTAAAATTTGCAGGGCCTGTATTTGTTAAATTAGGTCAGTTTTTATCAGTTAGGCCTGATCTTGTTGGTGAAGAATTGGCAGAATTATTATCTAAATTTCAGGATAATTTTAAGCCTTTTTCATCTAAAAAGGCAGTAGATTCTATAGAAAATA
>JAOFKK010000029.1 GCA_028040005.1 Rickettsiales bacterium | reverse complement strand
AAATGGTATAAACACTTGAATTTTAATAAAAGAAATGACAATAATAGTATTTCTTTACAGCAAAATTATTTAAAATGGATAATTATAAAACAATATTAATTACAGGTGCAAATAGCGGTATTGGCTTTGCATTAGCTAAAGAATATGCTAATAGAGGTGTAAAATTATTCTTAATTGCAAGAAATCTTGATAGATTAAAAAAAATTGCTAAAATTTGTCAAAAAAAAGGCGCAAAAACAGAGATTTTTGCAGTTGATGTTAGAGAAAAAGAGCAAATATCACAATTTTTTGATAAAATAAGTAAAAAAGATAATATTGATTTGGTAATTGCCAATGCTGGCATTTCGGCAAATAAAATATCAGATATTGAAAAGGAAGATCAAATTGAAGAATTAATCGATATTAATATCAAAGGTGTTTTAAATTTTATAATTCCAGCTCAAAGAATTATGATGAAGCAAAAATATGGACAAATTGCATTAATGTCATCACTTGCTTCTTTTAAAGCTGTTGCAGGGTCTGAATCTTACAGTGCTAGTAAGGCTTATATTAGGATTTTTGGTGAAGGATTAAGGTTAAAATTAGCAAAATTTAATATTAAAGTTAATATTATTTGTCCTGGATATATCAAAACCCCACTTACGGATCTTAATGATTTTCCGATGCCATTTTTAATGAATCCCTATAAGGCAGCAAAAATTATCAGAAAAGGTTTAGATAAAAATAAATCTCGAATCGCCTTTCCTTGGCCATTATATAAATTAATTTTATTAATAACATCCTTACCAATTAAATTGTCAGACTATATATTTTCTAACTTACCTAAATATTCAAAAAAAGAACAATGAAAAAATATCTTTTACTTCTGTTATTATTATTTTGCACATCTTGCATTCAAGGTAAATATCAAAAAGCAATTGCCAAAATGGAGCCAGTTAAAGGGTCAAAAATTTCTGGCATTATATATTTAAAGCAAGAAAAAAACGGCGTTCTATTAGAGGCTGAATTTGAGAATCTTAATCGCAAATTGCATGCTTTTCATATTCATGCTAATGGTGATGTAACAAAAAATGACGGTTCGGGAACGGGAGCGCATTATTATGGAAAAGGCTATGATGAAGGTGATCAAATTATTGGCAATTTAGGCAATGTTAAAAGAATTTCCAAAAATAGTAAATATCAAGATTTTCTTGAAAATTTAACAATTGATGAAATTGCAGGAAGATCAATGGTAATCCACGCCAAAATGGGAAGTAAAAAATATTCTAAATTTATTAATTCAGGAAAAAGAATTGCCACAGGTGTCATTGGCATAATTGAGTAAAATTGCTTACTTGCTTAATTAAATATATAATATAAATTAGTTATTATTAATTATATTTACTAACTAATATTATGGTAGCCACCGTCAAAACCTTTACTTTTATTGGAATTAAAGCCATCCCTGTCGATGTTGAAGTTAAAATTGCCTCAGGTACGCAGCAGATTTTTAATATTGTTGGCTTGCCAGATAAAGCTTTAGCTGAATCGCGTGAAAGGGTTCGCGCTGCAATTAATTCCATAGGTCTTAACATTCCCCCACAAAGAATTACAGTTAATCTGGCCCCTGCTGATCTTGAAAAAGAAGGTAGTCATTTTGATTTACCAATTACTCTAGGGCTATTGGCTGAAATGAACATAATCGATAAATCACAACTTCAAAATTATTATTGCCTTGGTGAATTATCGCTCAATGGAAAGATAAAAGCTGTTAATGGTATTTTGTCAGCAGCAATTACTGCTAATGAATTTGAAAGCAACTTAATATGTCCTGAAAAATCTGGCCCCGAAGCAATATATGCTTCTGACGATATTGATATTTTAGCGCCAGATAATCTACTACAATTAATTAATCATTTTAAAGGAACGCAAATTTTATCTCGTCCTGAAGCTAATTTTAATCAAAAAAAACCAATATATCCTTGCATGTCTGAGGTTAAGGGGCAAAAAAGAGCTAAAAGAGCCTTAGAAATAGCAGCATCTGGTGGTCACAATATGTTAATGATTGGTCCCCCAGGTTCAGGTAAATCAATGATTGCATCAAGATTAACAGGTATTTTACCAGAATTAACAATTGAAGAAATGCTGGAAGTTAATATGATTAATAGCATTTCTGGCAATATTAGTAATGGTCAATTAATTACCAATCGCCCATTTCGCGCTCCGCATCACTCTTGCTCAATGCCTGCTATGGTTGGTGGCGGCATGAAAACCAAACCGGGAGAAATTTCTCTTGCTCATAATGGGGTGCTATTTTTAGATGAATTGGGAGAATTTCCTCGTCAAGTTTTAGATTCTCTACGTCAGCCAATTGAAGATAATATTGTTACCATCTCTAGAGCTAATTCCCATATTACTTACCCTGCTAATTTTCAATTAATTGCTGCTATGAATCCTTGTCGCTGTGGCTATTTAGGTAATGAAAATAAATCATGTAACAGAGCACCACAATGCGGCAAGGATTATCAAGCAAAAATTTCTGGCCCTATATTAGATCGTATGGATATTGTTATTAATGTACCCCAAATTAATATTTTTAACCATAATGACTATGATCAAGAAGAGGAAGATTCATTAAATATTATAAAAAGAGTTAAAAATGCTCAAAATATTCAATATCAAAGATCGGGCAAATTAAATAGCAATAATAGTAGTAAAGAAATTGAAAAAACTTTTGATTTTACTGGTAAAAATCGTAACTTAATTGAAAAAGCAATGAAAAAGATGGATATTTCAATGCGTGGCTTTTCAAGAATATTAAAGGTATCAAGAACAATTGCTGATTTAGAAAATAGTAAAAAAATTGAAGAAAATCACTTATCTGAGGCAATTGCCTATAGGTCAAATATTTAGTGATAAATATATTTTCCTAACCTTCTAATGATAAGTAGAAGGTTAGAATTTTACAAAATAATTTTGTCCTATGGCGTAATCTATAAATATAAGTCAAAAAAATATTAAGATCTTTCAGCTTTAATTTCTTCAGCAACATTTTCAGGAACTGCACTGTAAGAATCAAATACCATAGTATATTGAGCTCTACCTTGAGATAAAGATCTTAAATTATTAACATAACCAAACATTTGACCCAAAGGAACCTTGGCAGTAATAACTTGCACATCATCTCTAGCTTCTAAATTAGCAATTTGACCTCTTCTTGAACTAATATCTCCAATTACATCACCCATATATTCCTCTGGAGTAATAACTTCAACCTTCATTAAAGGCTCCAAAAGTACAGGATTTGCTTGTGACATAGCATCTCTAAAGGCAGCTCTTGCAGCAATTTCAAAAGCCAAAACACTAGAATCAACATCATGATAAGCGCCATCGGTTAAAATAGCTTTAATCTTAACAACAGGAAAACCCGCTAAAACACCATTTTGCTTGGCAAAAATAACACCTTTTTCAACACCCGGTATATATTCCCTAGGAACTCTACCACCAACAATTTTGCTTTCAAATTCATAATCTAGAGTTTCCTCCTCATCATTATCATTATCAGCAATTGGCTCAAATGTCATATTAACCTTAGCAAATTGACCAGCACCACCAGATTGTTTTTTATGGACATATTCAACTTCTACTGGCTTAGTAAAGGTCTCTCTATAAGCAACTTTTGGTTTACCAATATTAGCATCAACCTTAAATTCTCTTTGCATCCTATCAACAATGATCTCAAGATGTAACTCACCCATACCTTTAAGAATGGTTTGTCCAGATTCTTCATCACTTTCAATACGAAGCGATGGATCTTCTGAAGCTAATCTTTGAAGAGCAATACTCATTTTTTCTTGATCTGCAGTTGATTTTGGCTCAACCGAAACTTCAATAACCGGCTCAGGAAATTCCATCTTTTCCAAGATAATTTTATTATCAGGATCAGCTAAAGTTTCACCAGTTGTAGTGTTTTTTAGGCCAGCAATTGCAATAATATCACCAGAATGAGCAATTTTAATATCTTCTCTATTATTGGCATGCATTAAAAGCATACGACCAATTCTTTCCTTAGAATTTTTAATGGTATTAACAACACCAGTTCCACCCTCTAAAGTACCTGAGTAAATTCTAACAAAAGTTAATGAACCAACAAAAGGGTCGGTCATGATTTTAAATGCTAGGCCAGAGAATAATTTATCATCATATCTGATTTGAATTTCATCACCTGAATCTAATTTTTCACCAGTTACAGACTCAATATCAACTGGACTAGGAAGATAATCAACAATAGCATCAAGTAAGGTTTGAACACCTTTATTTTTAAAAGCCGTACCGTTTAAAACTGGAACAAAATCACCAGCAATTGTACCTTTTCTGATACATTTTTTTAATTCTTCTTCAGAAACTTCTTCACCGCCAAGATATTTTTCCATAATATCATCATCCTGCTCTACTACAGTTTCAATTAAAATATTACGATATTCTTCAGCTTTTTCTTGTAAATCGGCAGGGATATCTTTTAAAGCATAATCAGCACCCATAGATTCATCCTCCCAAGCAACAGACTTCATCTTTAAAAGATCAATTAAGCCACCATATTCAGCGCCATCACCAATTGGAATTTGTAATAATAATGGGTTAGCAGAAAGTCTTTTTTTGAACATTTCAACGCATCTCCAAAAATTCGCCCCAGTTCTGTCCATTTTATTGACAAAACACATTCTAGGAACTTTATATTTATTAGCTTGCCTCCAAACAGTTTCTGATTGTGGCTCAACACCAGCTACAGCATCAAAAACAGCAACAGCACCATCGAGAACTCTTAAAGATCTTTCTACTTCAATAGTAAAATCAACGTGACCTGGAGTGTCAATAATATTAATTCTGTGATCTTTCCAAAAACAAGTTGTAGCAGCTGAGGTAATTGTAATGCCCCTTTCTTGCTCTTGCTCCATCCAATCCATTGTGGCATCACCCTCATGAACCTCACCAATTTTATGTGATTTACCTGTGTAATATAGAACTCTTTCCGTTGTTGTTGTTTTACCTGCATCAATATGGGCCATAATCCCAATATTACGATATTTTTCAATAGCTACTTTTCTTGACATTTTCAATTTAATTATTAACTTCGTTGGGACTTTCCCAAATTAATTTAAACCATAAAAATAAAAGGATTAGATTAAATATACAAGAACTTATAGCAAATTAATATTGTTTTTATTTTAATTTTATGTTATAATGTATTTATAACTTAAGTTTTATCAATTAATTACAATCAAATAAATTATGTTATCAAAAACATTATTTTATATAGGGGTGTTAATTTTTATACCATTTTCCACTTCTTTTGCATCATGTATCGCAATATCTGATAAAAGTTTAGAATTTCTACCAGAAGGTGGTGATTGTGTTAATAAATCAAATAATGGTGCATTAAAATTATATAATGGATCTAGTAATAATTTAAACTCTCTAATTTATGGCAAAAATAACAGCGGCTATATGATGCATTTTGCAATTGATCGAGATAGTAGCACCATCACATCTAAGCAATCATTAATTACATTTTATTCAGATATTGAAGCTACTAATATTGTTGCTCAGGCTGGCATAGATTCTAATGGCCAATTCTTTTATGGTCATGGTGCCTTTATTAACTCAACAACCGGCATAACAACTAATTTATCACAAGATAATAATATTAGCAAACCACATATAATAATTATCAATTATGATGATAGGAGAGAAAAATTAACAGTTAATATCGATGGTGACGAACTTTACGCAACAAATATAGACCCAATTACAACAAATGAAATTGCCACTGCTAAAGTAGGTGATAATTATGTAGGTAAAATATCATATCTTAATATTTACGCTACTAAACTATCAATTGAACAAAGAAATATATTATCAAAAATATTATCAAAATCAAATAAAGCAACTGTAAGAGATTTAGAGAGAAGTGGAAATGGCATATTAGTATCTCCTACTAACTCTAACTTAGAGAGGGAATGTTTTGCTGGAGAAATAGAAAGTGGTGATGATTGCAATCCAAGAACTTATAATTCTCCTGCAGATTATACATTAATTACCGATGCCGAAGATCCTGGTGAAATTACATATAATAATGCAACACAAATATCTCCAGTTGCTTTTAATTGCTCATCTGGATATATTTCATCTACCAACCCAATCGCCAGCTATTATTTTGATAATAGTGGTAATATACAAACGCAAGGAAGTTGCAATCCAACAAATATTTTTGAATTTGTTTTAAATATCACAACTTCTAACCCATCATATAGCCTAACTGACGAGATGGATTTGGGTCTATCCGGTAGTTCTTATAATGCTGTTGATATTGATTGTGACGGTGATTCTATTCTTGAATATAGTGCAATCTCAGACTTAAGTAATGTTACTTGCGATTATAGCGCAACAGGATCAAAAACTGTTCAAATAGCAGCTACTACTTTTAAAGGATTTAAATTTACCAATAATAGAGATTTAACCCAGATTAATATCTGGGGTTCGGCGCAATTTTATGATGATGCATCTTTAACATTTTATGGTGCACAAAATTTAACCTCCATTCCAACATCTACAATTGATACTTCTAATATTACCAATATGTTTGCTATGTTTAGAAATACTCAATTTAATAGCGATATTTCTGGATGGGATGTAAGTAATGTGACCGATATGCAGGAAATATTCAATAGAAGTAATTTTAATCAGGATATTTCTAGTTGGAATGTTTCAAATGTAACAGAATGCAGCTATTTGGTTGATGAAACACCTATGAATCCTATTGATTCTTCGTCCTTAAGCACTTTATTAACAAATATTCCATCATTTTCTAATTGCACACCTTATATTCATTATGAATGCTATAATGGATCTAATATTAACTCGGTAGGTGATCCTTCTTGGCCTGGTTGTGCTAACATGTATATTACCAGTGAATCAAATTTAGAAAGTGGTAGAGGTAACGGCTATAAGATTAACTCTGGAGGAACAGACTATACTTATGCCAATAGTGCTAATAATGTCTTTACCGGTCAAGTTACTAACATGAAAAGATTATTTAATGGCAGCTATCAATTTAATGGTGATATTGGATATTGGGATGTCAGTAACGTAACCGACATGAAGGAAACATTCAGAGATAATGATAATTTTAATCAAGATATTGGTAGATGGAATTTTTCTGCTGTTACTCATGCTTATAAATTCCTTAGAAATAGTGCGGGCTTTAGTAGATCAATTGATTTATCTAAATGGGGTACATTATCATTTTTATATCAAAATTCTTGTCAGGGATTCTTAGGTGGCGATGGTGGTAATCCAATCTTAGGAAATTTACCAAAATTTAGAGATAATAACACTCCGACGGATTATGTATTTTATTGCGGAACAGTTAATTCTTCTTCCGGAGGTAATAGCGCTTTAATACCATAATTAATTTTTATGATTAAATTCAAATCAAATTTTTTACAAACCCTTCAAGATCGTGATTTTATCAATCAGGCCACTGATCTTGATAATTTAGATCAAAGATTAACGGAGAATAAAATAACCGCCTATATTGGTTTTGATTGTACGGCAAAATCACTTCATATTGGTAGTTTAATTCAAATCATGATGCTGCGTTTATTGCAAAAAAACGGACATCAGCCAATAATTTTACTTGGTGGCGGCACTACCAAAATTGGCGACCCTTCTGGCAAGGATAAATCCAGACAAATTTTGAGTGAAAATGACATTAATTCTAATTTAGAAGGAATTAAAAAATCTTTAGAAAAATTTGACCTATCAAAGGAAGACCCCTCATTGCCAAAATTTAAATTTGTCAATAATGAGGATTGGCTTAATGGCCTTAATTATATTGAATTTTTACGCGATATTGGCTATCAATTCTCGATAAATAAAATGCTAACTTTTGAATCGGTTAAAAATCGTCTTGATCGTGAACAAAATCTTAGTTTTTTAGAATTTAATTATTTAATTTTACAATCTTATGATTTTTTAGAATTAAATAAAAGATTTGGCTGTAATTTGCAAATTGGTGGCTCTGATCAATGGGGAAATATTGTTAGTGGCGTTGATTTAATTAGAAGAATTAACTCTCAAAATAATAAAAGTGAAGATATTTTTGGCCTAACTTCCCCACTTCTTTTAAATTCGGAAGGTAAAAAAATGGGTAATGTAATTGGAGATATTAGTTCAAGAAGAGGTCAAATTGCTAATTTAGAAGCTAGAGATGATGTGCAAGTTATTACTGCCAAGGTTCCTTTGGGTCAAATGTTTGGTTATGTTAATAATTTAAGATCTTTATCTCAAGGTAGAGCTCAATATACTATGGTATTTGATTCTTACAGTGCAGTTCCTGAAAATGTTGCTGAAGAAATTAAAGCTGAAAGATCTTAATATTTTTTTGACTTATATTTATAGATTACGCCATAGGACAAAATTATTTTGTAAAATTCTAACCTTCTACTTATCATTAGAAGGTTAGGAAAATATATTTATCACTAAATATTTGACCTATAGGCAATTGCCTCAGATAAGTGATTTTCTTCAATTTTTTTACTATTTTCTAAATCAGCAATTGTTCTTGATACCTTTAATATTCTTGAAAAGCCACGCATTGAAATATCCATCTTTTTCATTGCTTTTTCAATTAAGTTACGATTTTTACCAGTAAAATCAAAAGTTTTTTCAATTTCTTTACTACTATTATTGCTATTTAATTTGCCCGATCTTTGATATTGAATATTTTGAGCATTTTTAACTCTTTTTATAATATTTAATGAATCTTCCTCTTCTTGATCATAGTCATTATGGTTAAAAATATTAATTTGGGGTACATTAATAACAATATCCATACGATCTAATATAGGGCCAGAAATTTTTGCTTGATAATCCTTGCCGCATTGTGGTGCTCTGTTACATGATTTATTTTCATTACCTAAATAGCCACAGCGACAAGGATTCATAGCAGCAATTAATTGAAAATTAGCAGGGTAAGTAATATGGGAATTAGCTCTAGAGATGGTAACAATATTATCTTCAATTGGCTGACGTAGAGAATCTAAAACTTGACGAGGAAATTCTCCCAATTCATCTAAAAATAGCACCCCATTATGAGCAAGAGAAATTTCTCCCGGTTTGGTTTTCATGCCGCCACCAACCATAGCAGGCATTGAGCAAGAGTGATGCGGAGCGCGAAATGGGCGATTGGTAATTAATTGACCATTACTAATATTGCCAGAAATGCTATTAATCATATTAACTTCCAGCATTTCTTCAATTGTTAATTCTGGTAAAATACCTGTTAATCTTGATGCAATCATTGATTTACCTGAACCTGGGGGACCAATCATTAACATATTGTGACCACCAGATGCTGCTATTTCTAAGGCTCTTTTAGCTCTTTTTTGCCCCTTAACCTCAGACATGCAAGGATATATTGGTTTTTTTTGATTAAAATTAGCTTCAGGACGAGATAAAATTTGCGTTCCTTTAAAATGATTAATTAATTGTAGTAGATTATCTGGCGCTAAAATATCAATATCGTCAGAAGCATATATTGCTTCGGGGCCAGATTTTTCAGGACATATTAAGTTGCTTTCAAATTCATTAGCAGTAATTGCTGCTGACAAAATACCATTAACAGCTTTTATCTTTCCATTGAGCGATAATTCACCAAGGCAATAATAATTTTGAAGTTGTGATTTATCGATTATGTTCATTTCAGCCAATAGCCCTAGAGTAATTGGTAAATCAAAATGACTACCTTCTTTTTCAAGATCAGCAGGGGCCAGATTAACTGTAATTCTTTGTGGGGGAATGTTAAGACCTATGGAATTAATTGCAGCGCGAACCCTTTCACGCGATTCAGCTAAAGCTTTATCTGGCAAGCCAACAATATTAAAAATCTGCTGCGTACCTGAGGCAATTTTAACTTCAACATCGACAGGGATGGCTTTAATTCCAATAAAAGTAAAGGTTTTGACGGTGGCTACCATAATATTAGTTAGTAAATATAATTAATAATAACTAATTTATATTATATATTTAATTAAGCAAGTAAGCAATTTTACTCAATTATGCCAATGACACCTGTGGCAATTCTTTTTCCTGAATTAATAAATTTAGAATATTTTTTACTTCCCATTTTGGCGTGGATTACCATTGATCTTCCTGCAATTTCATCAATTGTTAAATTTTCAAGAAAATCTTGATATTTACTATTTTTGGAAATTCTTTTAACATTGCCTAAATTGCCAATAATTTGATCACCTTCATCATAGCCTTTTCCATAATAATGCGCTCCCGTTCCCGAACCGTCATTTTTTGTTACATCACCATTAGCATGAATATGAAAAGCATGCAATTTGCGATTAAGATTCTCAAATTCAGCCTCTAATAGAACGCCGTTTTTTTCTTGCTTTAAATATATAATGCCAGAAATTTTTGACCCTTTAACTGGCTCCATTTTGGCAATTGCTTTTTGATATTTACCTTGAATGCAAGATGTGCAAAATAATAATAACAGAAGTAAAAGATATTTTTTCATTGTTCTTTTTTTGAATATTTAGGTAAGTTAGAAAATATATAGTCTGACAATTTAATTGGTAAGGATGTTATTAATAAAATTAATTTATATAATGGCCAAGGAAAGGCGATTCGAGATTTATTTTTATCTAAACCTTTTCTGATAATTTTTGCTGCCTTATAGGGATTCATTAAAAATGGCATCGGAAAATCATTAAGATCCGTAAGTGGGGTTTTGATATATCCAGGACAAATAATATTAACTTTAATATTAAATTTTGCTAATTTTAACCTTAATCCTTCACCAAAAATCCTAATATAAGCCTTACTAGCACTGTAAGATTCAGACCCTGCAACAGCTTTAAAAGAAGCAAGTGATGACATTAATGCAATTTGTCCATATTTTTGCTTCATCATAATTCTTTGAGCTGGAATTATAAAATTTAAAACACCTTTGATATTAATATCGATTAATTCTTCAATTTGATCTTCCTTTTCAATATCTGATATTTTATTTGCCGAAATGCCAGCATTGGCAATTACCAAATCAATATTATCTTTTTTACTTATTTTATCAAAAAATTGTGATATTTGCTCTTTTTCTCTAACATCAACTGCAAAAATCTCTGTTTTTGCGCCTTTTTTTTGACAAATTTTAGCAATTTTTTTTAATCTATCAAGATTTCTTGCAATTAAGAATAATTTTACACCTCTATTAGCATATTCTTTAGCTAATGCAAAGCCAATACCGCTATTTGCACCTGTAATTAATATTGTTTTATAATTATCCATTTTAAATAATTTTGCTGTAAAGAAATACTATTATTGTCATTTCTTTTATTAAAATTCAAGTGTTTATACCATTT
>JAOFKK010000028.1 GCA_028040005.1 Rickettsiales bacterium | reverse complement strand
AATTTAAAACAGGCTTTTATTGATGATAAGGATATTCACGCTATTACTGCTAGTGAGGTATTTAATGTTGCGTTAAATGAAGTAACTTCTGATTTAAGGCGTAAGGCTAAGGCTATTAATTTTGGAATAATTTATGGTATTAGCTCCTTTGGACTTGCTAAGCAATTAAAAATTTCTAAAGCTGATGCTAAAAAATATATGGATCAATATTTTAAAACCTACCCACAAATTAAAGAATTTATGGAACAGGTTAAAGATATTGCCAGAAAAGATGGTTTTGTAGAAACAATTATTGGTCGCAAATGTTTTTTACCCGAAATTAATAGTAAAAATCATATTAGACGATCTTTTGAAGAAAGATTGGCAATCAATGCTCCAATTCAAGGTAGTGCGGCAGATATTATTAAGCAGGCCATGATTGATCTAGATCATGCATTAATGCAAGGTAATTATAAATCAAAAATGCTATTGCAAATTCATGATGAATTAATTATTGAAGCGCCAGATGATGAAATTGAAAAAATAAACAATTTGATAGTACAAATTATGGAAAATATAAAATTAATTGATGTCACTTTAAAGGTGGATGTAAAAATTAATGATTTTTGGTCATAATCATTAAGATGATCGCAAGTTAATCACTGTTCTAGTCAGCAATATTAAGATCTTTATATTGATTTTGATAACTTACTTACTTCCTATTTATAGATTATATTTTTATAAGTAATATCATATTTTATAAAAATTAGCTTGCTATTTTTTTTAATAAAAATAATGTCATAAAGCACTACCACTCTTTTTATAATTATTTATTAATTAATTATGCCCTCATTAGCTAGTGCACATCTTTCAATAAAAGAAAGTACAACAGGCCCGTTCGTCAGATCATTATCATACCCCACAGGCACTAACAATGGGAGTCCCAGTAGTCATCGCAGAAGTAGCGCTCCCAATATTTCTAGTGGCGAAGGCGATATTGAATTAGATTTTTTAGATAAGATAGTAGATATATTGGGACGACAAGAATCTCCTGAAGAAGCTCAGGAGATAAGAACTTTTCTTCATTCAAAAAGGAGTTTTAGTGTTGCGTTACGAGATGAAATTAAAAAAATGCTAGTTCTTACTTCAGGTCCAGCAAGGATTTTAAGTGGAATAATGCATATGACAATCACAAGTGATTTCTTAGAAGAAGTTCAGGATTCAAAATTATCTCCTTTAGCTTTAAGTACCACTCTTATAATATTAATAAAATCATCAAGACAAGTCTATTCAACATGCAAAGGTCGATTGCCAGTACAATCAGCTCCAGATAGTAATAAGGATATGAGTTATGTATCTAGTGAAAATGGCGCATCGAGTAGTGGTCAGCAACCAGATGAACCACCTTATGGTAATAGTTTTAGCAGTAACGGAGTAAGAGCGCTAAAAGATCTAATTACTAGAATAAACTCAAAGGATGAGGCTGTTTTGGCACGAATTGACGAAGAGGCAGGGGAGGTTTTTTCTAGGGCTGCTATAACCTGTCTTGTTTTAAGTAATCTAACGCCACCTATAGCTAAGATACTTACCTCTTCACTAAAAGACACTGAATTATCTACTGATATAATGTCTTCATTGCGTGCTGGTGATGAGGAAACCCAGTTTGATCTTGTTAATTTTTCCTTACATGCAGTTATGGTATTTATGATTGTTGCAGCAGGTGCAATATGTGATAAACGTAATAATCAAAAAGATGTAGCTAGAAATGAAGAGGAGGATGAATATATACAGAAAATGGCTCAGATCATGAGAGATGAACGTGGTATTGTCGATGATATTGGAGAATTTTTATTATATGTTTCCATTACATATTCTGCGTCATTATTGGTAGCGGGTTATATTAATGAACATGCCTTAGAAAAACTTGATAATGAATCAAAATTACCTAATTTTGTGGTTGAGTCATCTTTAAATCTTATTCTTGCCTTTGCCTCATATTATAGTCAAGAACCTATAATCCAAGGAATGTCTAAGGTAATGGAGGTGCCGTCTGAGATTTTCTTGTTTATCTGATTTACTTTGTTGTTGCGCGGGAAGAAGAGTTTCACAAGTAATGCCCGAACAAGCTGTAGAAGAAGGGAGGGGTTATGATCAAGGATCGGCGTCTGGAGCAGGACCTGATAGTGCAGAAAGGGTGAGAGATAATCCGCCACCACAAGTTGAAAAAAAAGAAGGATTTGACAACCTATTATCAATAGGGAAAGGGCAACCTAGTACAAGACCAGGACATCCAAGGGTTGAGGGAACGCAGAGCTCCCATATCTACGGTGATCATCACTAATAGGTTTTCTGCCCTAATAATTATTTGTTTAAAACCAAAAATCATGATTATCTAGCGCAATTTGCGCAATTTCTCCACTTAAGAGACCTTTGCATAATCATTAAAAATTTATTAGACTTTTAATGATTTATCAAATATATAGTTATTTTTGATAAATTATATTACTCCCACTCAATAGTTCCTGGTGGTTTTGAAGTTACGTCATAAGTTACGCGATTAACACCTCTGACTTGAGATATTATTTTGCCAGAAACTTCAGATAAAAATCTAGTATCAAAATGATAAATATCAGCAGTCATGCCATCAATGGAGGTAACGGCCCTAATCGATAAAACATATTCATAAGTTCTTTCATCGCCCATTACCCCAACTGTTTTAACAGGAAGTAGTACGCAAAAGGCCTGCCAAATTTTGTCATAAAGGTTATTTTTCTTTAATTCTTCAATATAAATAGCATCGGCCTGTTGTAAAATTTTGATTTTATCTTCTGAGATGTCGCTTAAAATACGAATAGCCAATCCTGGGCCAGGGAAGGGGTGGCGATTAATAATTTTATCAGGAAGGCCTAATTTACTACCTAATTTTCTAACTTCATCCTTAAATAATGTCTTAACTGGCTCAACTAATTCTAATTTCATATCTTCAGGTAAGCCTCCAACATTATGGTGAGACTTAATAGTTTTACTATTGCCAGAATTTGGGTGAGAAGATTCAATAATATCGGGATATAAAGTTCCTTGAGCCAAAAATTTTGCATTAATTTTGGCAGATTCGGCATCAAAAATATCAATAAAAGTTTTACCAATTATTTTTCTCTTCTTTTCAGGATCAGAAACGCCCTTTAGATTATTTAAAAATACATCCCTAGCGTCAATATAAACTAAATTAATTTTAAAGTGATTTTCAAAAACTTCTTTTACTTCCTTACCCTCATCTTTGCGCAATAAGCCATGATCAACGAAAATACAAACTAAATTATTACCAATTGCTTTATGGATTAAGGCTGCAACAACAGAAGAATCAACCCCACCACTTAAGCCGCAAATAACTTTTTCATTACCAACTTGTTTTTTAACTTGGTCAATTTGATCATTCATAAAATTGCCCATATTCCAATCTTGCTGGCAATTGGCAATCTTTAGGACAAAATTTGATATTAATTTTTCACCCTCTAAAGAGTGAGAAACTTCGGGATGAAATTGTACGCCATATATTTTTCTCTCTTTACATTCAATGGCTGCAAAAGGGGCGTTATTAGTTGTTGCAATAATTTTAAAATTATCAGGAATTTTGGTCATGACATCGCCATGTGACATCCAGACTTGACTTTGATTATTATTAAAATTGGCAAAAAGATCTGAATTTGACTCAATATTGATCATGGCCTTGCCAAATTCCCTCTCATTGGCTGATTCTACCTTACCACCTAGTAATTTTGCTATTAATTGTTGACCATAGCAAATACCTAAAATTGGAATATTAAGATCAAAAATATCTTTATTAATTTGGGGAGAAAAATCCTCATTAACCGAGTTAGGGCCACCAGAAAAAATAATAGCTTTTGGATTTAATTTTTTAATTTCATCCAATGTAATATTGCAATTTTTAACAATAGAAAAAACTGATAATTCTCTGACTCTTCGGGCGATTAATTCTGTAACTTGGCTACCGAAATCGATTATTAAGACTGAATTCATGAAATAGATATAGAAACTTCTAATATAGCATTTTCTATTTTAAAGCAATATTTCCTATAATTCTTTAGGTTACTATTGGTAATTGATAATTTTATCCATGAATTTTATGGGAAAAGATGCTTAATATTTGCGTCAAAAAATCATAGGTAAAATATCCAATTCCAATTAGCAATAAAGTTGCTTTAAAGTTAGAAAATGGTATAAGATACATCTGGAGCGGGCGAAGGGGTTCGAACCCTCGACCCCAACCTTGGCAAGGTTGTGCTCTACCACTGAGCTACGCCCGCAACAAGAAATCAATTATAAATTTTAAAATTAAAAAGACAAATGGTTATTTTAATAATTTATTGACAATCATAAGAAATTTGACCACTAATTATTGTTTTTAAAGCCTTGCCTTTGACTTTTCTACCATTGAAGGGTGAATTTTTTGATTTACTGTAGAAATTTTCATTATTAATGACCCATTCTTGATTTAAATCGATTAATACTAAATCAGCTATGGCATCTTTTTTAATACGACCGCGATTAATATTAATAATATCAGCTGGCTTATAGGTCATTTTGGCCAATAAGTCGCGCAAAGATAGTAATTTATTATGATATAATTCTAATGATAGGGGTAATAATGTTTCAACCCCAACAATTCCAAATGCTGCTTCGGGAAGGGGTTTATTTTTTGACTCTAAATCATGGGGAGCGTGATCTGTAGTGATTGCATCAATTGTACCATCTGCTAAGGCTTCTAACATTAATTGACGATCTTTTTCGCTTCGAAGTGGTGGATTCATCTTGGCATTTGTGCCCTGTTTTAGAACCGCTTCATCTGTTAAGGCAAAATGATGTGGGCAAATTTCTACAGTAGCATTGAGGCCTTTCTTTTTAGCGCGTCTAATTTCTTCTAAAGCTTCTTTGGTGGAAATATGCAAAAGGTGATAATGTCCACCTGTTTTTTCTAAAATATGTAAGTCACGAGCAACAATAACTGATTCTGAGATATTGGGAATGCCATTAACTTTTAATTTTTTAGAAACATCTCCCTCATTCATGCAGCCCTTATTACTAAGATTAAGATCTTCAGCATGTTGTGCAATTGGAACATTTTCCTTGGCAGAAAATTCCATAGCTAAGCGCATTAAATGAGCATTCATAACTGGTAAACCATCATCAGTAAATCCAATAGCACCAGCATCTTTAAGTTTTTTAAGATCCGTCATTTCTTTGCCTGCCATATTCTTTGTAATGGCCGCGTAAGTTTGAACATTACAATAGGCATTCTTTTTAGATCTTGCAAAAAGATCTTTTAAAATTTTTGGTGAATCAAGAACGGGAGAGGTATTTGGTTGACAAACAACAGTTGCGATACCGCCAGCAACTGCTGATTTACTGCCACTATTAAGATCTTCTTTATGGGTTTGGCCTGGGTCACGAAAATGTACTTGAATATCAATTAATGCTGGGCATAAAAGATGGTTTTGACAATCAATAACTTCATCACAAGAGATATTGTCCAAATTGGGATCTCCCGCTTTAAAATCAGCAATTTTATCACCTTTGGTTAAAAGATAGCCAATTTCATCAAATCCAGATTCTGGATCTAATATTCTTGCATTAATATATAATTTAGATTCAAATTGATTGATTTTTTTTGCAAAAGGAAGAGAGAAATTAGCCATTTATGATTTTTTTAATTATATGATTAATAAATATTAATATTTTAATGCTTAAAAAACAATGATAATTGGTATCATTCAAAAATAGAAGTAGAAAATAAATTTATGCCACCATCTCCTGTTATATCTGACTTTAAGGAAAGAGATTTATGTACCAAGTGATGTATTAGAATTTTTTCTTTAAAGTCATCTTTATCAATATTTAGAGTCTTAAATTTACCCTTATTGCTGCGTGAATTTATTTTTTCTTTTTAGTAGTTTTTTTTCTAAATCCTCTTCCTTTGCTGTTTTTCTTTTTTTCCAAACCTTCTTTTAAAACAATTAAAGATCGAGATAGGTCAATATCTAAAATATTATCTTCTTTGACGGATATATAAACACCATCATGTAATAGATATGGGCCAAAAGGACCAATACTTGCTTTAATTTCAAGGTTGGTTTCTGGATTTATACCAATTATTCTTGGTAAAGTTAATAATTTTTTTGCTAGATTGATATCGACATCATCAACATTAATATCTTTTGGAATTGTAGATCTTTTAGGTTTGATCACTCTTTTTTTGCCAGTTTTGGTGAATTTTTCCTCATGGGTCATTAGTGATTCATCCTTCACTAATTCAAGATAAAAGCCATAAGGACCTTTTTTGATAAAAACCTCGCCTTTAAATTCTTCAGATTTACCAAGTGATTTTGGCTCAAACATCGGCCCTCCAAATTGTGCTGCCTCATCGGAATCATTCTTAACAATTTGTTCATTATGCTTACATTCTGGATAGTTAGAGCAAGCAATAAAGACGCCGAATTTACCAATTTTAACACCTAATTTACCATCCTTGCATGATGGGCAGTTATTTTTTAATTCCCCCTGATCATCAAAACCAAAAATAGTTGGCCCCATAGATTCTGTAAGTTTATCTAGAATTTCTGGAATCGGCTTTTCTAAAATTAAATCAGTATTTTTATGGAATTTTTGCCAAAAATTATCAAGGAATTTTTGCCAATTTAATTTACCTCCAGCAATTACGTCCAGCTCACCTTCTAAATCAGAAGTGTAATCATAAGCTACATATTGCGGAAAGAAATCTTTTAAGAAAGTGGTTACGATTCTTCCTCTCTGTTCTGGTAAAAAGCGTTTTTTTTCTAATTTAACATATTTTCTATCTTGTAAAACCGAAATAATTGCCGAATAAGTAGAAGGGCGTCCTATTCCTAATTCTTCCATTTTTTTAACCAAACTAGCCTCAGAATATCTTGGTGGAGGTTCGGTAAAATGTTGTTTTGGTAGAACTTTAAGGAATTTTAATTGATCATTTTCAAGTAAATTAGGTAATTTTTTGTTATTTTCCTCCTCCTCTTCATCATCCTTATCTTCATTATAAAGAACATAAAAACCATCAAATTTAATGACTGATCCTGTAGTTTTTAACTTACCATAATCTGGGTTTGTAATAATAATTGCTGTTAATTGATCCATAATTACATCGGACATTTGGCTGGCAATCATTCTCTTCCAAATAAGATTATATAATTTAAATTGATCAACATCTAAAAATCTTTCAATATCTTTTGGTGCATATTGAGGATTTACTGGTCTAATTGCCTCATGGGCTTCTTGTGTATTTTTAGATTTTTGTTGATAATTTATAGGTTTTTCTGGCATATATTGTTCGCCATATTTTGATTTAATATAGTTACGAGCTTTAGATATTGCTTCAGGATCAACATAAACACCATCAGTTCTCATATAGGTAATCAAACCCTCAACTTCACCATTAATTGCCACGCCTTCATATAATTTTTGTGCAATTTGCATGGTTCTCTTGGTCGAAAATCCTAATTTACGAGATGCTTCTTGCTGTAATGAGGAGGTAATAAAAGGTGGATATGGTTTTCTTCTGGTATTTTTACGAATAATTGAGTCAACCTTGTAATTTTTATCTTCAAGATTTTTGGCAATATTTAGAGCCTTTTCTTCATTTTGAATAAAAAACTTATCTAATTTTTGATCACCAATATGGGTTAGGGCGGCTATAAAGGTTTCCTTTTCTTTGCCTAAATCAACCTTTACATCCCAATATTCTTGTGATTTAAATAATTCAATTTCAGTTTCACGATCGCAAATAACGCGCAAAGCGACAGATTGCACACGACCAGCAGATCGACTGCCTGGTAATTTACGCCATAAAACAGGTGATAGGGTAAAGCCAAAAAGATAATCTAAAGCCCTTCTTGCCTGCTGTGCATCAACTAAGTCATTATCAATATCGCGAGGATTTTTAATAGCTTCTAAGATAGATTTTTTGGTAATTGTGTTAAAAACAACTCTTTGAATTTGAGTTGTTTTTTTTAAAGCTTTCTTTTCTTTAAGGACTTCCAAAACATGCCAAGCAATTGATTCACCTTCGCGATCTGGATCGGGAGCTAATATTATTTTTTCACAATTTTTAGCAATTTTAGCAATTTGACTAATATGTTTTTTGGCAGCATCGGCAATTTGATAATTCATAGCAAAATTATTCTTAGGATCAACTGACCCATTCTTGCTAGGTAGGTCACGCACATGACCAAAAGATGCTAATACCACATAATCAGAACCAAGATATTTGCCAATTGTTTTAGCTTTTGCCGGGGATTCTACAATAAGTAAATTTTTCATAAATTGCTATAATATATTGCAAATAAGTAATTTGATATAGATTGATTTTACTGCATATCTAATTTTCTGTTAATTACTTCTGCTAAAATATCCCAACCCTTATAACCACTTACAATTTCACCATTAACAATAAATGTTGGGGTTGCCTTAATATTAAGAGATTTGCTAGCATTTTGCGCTCTTGAAATGATAGATTTTTGTAGATCCTTATCTTCAAGGCATTTTGATAATTCAGCATCAGAAATACCTTGTATTACTGATATTTCTTTTAATTTATCAATAAAATCTGGCATAAAAGCCCACTTTTCCTGATGTTTGAAAAGATTTTTTACAAAATTATGATATTTATAATCTTGTTGTATTTTATTGTAATAACATTCTGCTGCAACAGCTCCTGCAAGGGCGGGGCCATTTAAAGGAAGGTCGCGATAAATAAATAATACCTCTCCGGAATCGATATAATCTTTCAAATTATCAAAACCATTAGCATAAAATTCAGCACAATGTGGACAAGACATTGATGCATATTCAATAATTGTTACAGGAGCATCTTTTTTACCTAAAACATGATCTGTTTTTAAGATTGATAAAAATTCATTAGATTGGTCGATTAATTTTCCTGTATTTTTAGAATTTTCTATTTTTTGTTGCTCGGGTTCTTGATTTTGATTATTGAATATGAATATCGCAATTATTATTATTGCAATTGCTATTACCGATATTATAATGTTTCTTTTGGTATTTGTTGTTCTTTTTATCATTTTTGATATTTTAATTAAATTACTTATCTTGATAGTATTTGATATGCTACTTGATTATTTTAAATAACATTGTCAAAAGCCAAGGAAGCTGCTTTTGCATGATATAACCAATAATGTTGACCATGCTAAGCTGTAATTATTGTAATTTTAGAAAATATTTTTAGTTTTTCAATATCTCTAAGAATTAAGGTTACAATATTTATCATTTAAATTAATTTTACAACCAGAAATGTCAAAATTGCCAATCTCTATTTTTATAATCACCAAAAATGAAGGTGATAGAATTGAAAATATAATCCTTAAGGCTAAAAAAATAACTGGTGATATTATAATAATTGACTCAGGAAGTGATGATAACACTGTGCAATTAGCAGAATCTCTTGATGTTGAAGTTATATTTAATAAATGGCAAGGATATGGTCAGCAAAAAATATTTGGTGAAAGTAAGTGTAAAAATAAATGGATTTTAAATATTGATGCTGATGAAGAAATTACGAATGAATTAGCTGATGAAATTAAAAAAATATTCCACTCAAATGAATATAAGGATTTTGCAGGATTTAGAATTAAGATTGTTAATAAGTTTTTTTGTGAAAAAAAGCCAAAAAAATTAGCCTATTATTATAATCAATTAAGGCTTTACAATGTTGATAAGGCTGGGTTTAAAAATAGTTCAATTCATGATTCTGTTATTATAAAAGATAATTATAAAGGTAAAATAGGGCAATTACATAATATTATTGAGCATAAATCATTTAAATCAGTTGCTCATTGGGTTGATAAAATTAATTTTTATTCTAATTTGCAAGCTGAAGATAATTTTAATAAAAATAAATGCCCATCTCATATTAAAATATTCCTAACTATTATTATATCTTTTTTTAAAGCTTATTTTATTAGAAGGTATTTTATATATGGCTTTAGTGGTGTTTATTATAGCGCTATATTTAGCTTTTCTCGATTTTTAAAATTAATTAAGATAAGAGAAAAATTTAATAAATTGTAAAAAATTATTTTTCATCTTGTAAATTATAGTTGTAATAATTATATTTTGTTTAGATAGAAAATGATTTTCTAGATTTTAATAATTTAACTTAAATAAATAATGGAATTAGAAGTTTTAAAATATATTGGTGTTGGTCTATGTACAATTGCTATGCTTGGTGCTGCTCTTGCAATAGGTAATATTTTTTCAGGTTTTTTTAATGCAATTTCTCGCAACCCATCTGCTGCTCCTAAAATTGAAAAATATATTTATATTGCTGTTGGTTTAGCTGAAGCTATGGGTATTTTTGCTGTATTATTAGCTTTCTTAATTTTATTCTCATAGTTTAATATATCATGCCACAATTTGATATAACTTATTTTTCATCACAAATATTTTGGCTTGCCATCTGTTTTACGATAATTTATTTTTTGACAAAAAGGATGTTTATGCCAAAAATGTCAAAAATTATTGATGATAGATCGGATAAAATTGAGCAATTAAGATTAGATGCTGAAAAATTAAATCAAAAATTAGCAAAAATTAATGAAAAGATTGAGTCTGTTCGTAATGACTCAGTCTTGCAATATTCTCAGATAATTGCTAATGCAAAATTAAAGTCTAATAAAAAAAGGTCGGATTTTATTAAAAAGAATCAAGATCAAATAGTTAAGTTACAAGATAATTCAAGTTTATTACTCAATAATATTATGAAGGATTATGATAATAATTCTAATCATGCTATTGATAAATTGGTTAAAAATATATCCAATAATTTGATATCAAAAAAAATTAATTAATATGAGTTTATTTGTAGATCCTAAATTTTGGTTATCACTTTCTTTTTTGTCATTTTTAATTTTGACAATTAAATTTATATGGCCTTTTATTCTATCTAAAATTGATTCTAGATTAAAAGAAGTATTTGATTCTGTTGATTTGGCGGAAAAATCTTTAAAAGAATCAGAAAAATTATTATCTGATGCAGAAAAACTATATAAGAATGCTATAAAATCTTCTAAAAATTTACTATTAGATGCTGATAAGGAGGCGCAATCTTTAATTATTAGATCTCAAAAGTTAGTTGAAGAGGAGATAGATAAGAAGCTAATTGCTGTACAAAATAGAATCAAACAGGAGGAGGAAAAATTAATTAGAGATTTAAAAAGTAAAATTATCACATCTGCTGTTGAAGCGATTGAAAAAGATAGTTTAAAATTTAAATCTGAAATGGAAGAGGATCTGATAATTGATTCAATTGATAATTTATCAGCCAAAATTCATTAAATTAAATAAAATCTTCTTTAATAGGAGTAATAATTGATATAACTAAATAAATTTTACAAGATGGCACAAGCAAATATACACCCAAAACAACATAAAATTAATGTTAAACTAACTAATGGTGAATCTATGGAAATATTAACAAACTGGGGTAAAGAAGGTGATATCCTTACTCTTGATACAGATCCATTTAAACATGTCGCCTGGAGAGAAGATAAGACACTAATAATTAAAGCAACTGGCGAGAAAAACAAGAAATTCTCTAAATTCGATTCATTCTTTTAAATTAAATTTTAGAATCTCATTCTAAAACTCCCTCTTGAAATCAAATATTGTCGTTAGAC
>JAOFKK010000027.1 GCA_028040005.1 Rickettsiales bacterium | reverse complement strand
TAATTTCTCTATTAATTTGTGCGTCTAGAACAATTTCTTCACCTGTGTTTTTATTGATGATTATGCTGTTTGGTCTGGTTTTTAGGGTTTTTATTACTGATTTTATGGATTGGTTGGTTTTGATCTCTATATATTTGGCAATTGCTAGAGCCATGAAGCAAATTAGGATATGAGATTTAATAGTGCATTCTTGATAATGATAGATTGGTCTCATTTTAAGATCAGATTTTGATATCCTAAAAGATTTTTCTACTTGCCAAAGATTTCTATATCTATTGATAATGTCTGAATCTGTAAGTTGCTGGCTATTTTCTTGCTGTATATTTGTGTAATAACCTTTAATTCCAAGTAATTTTGTTGTTTTGTCAATTAGTTTGGAATTAATCTGGTATTTTTGATTATTCTCTTGAGATTTTTGTAAAAATTTACTTCTTTTTCTGATTTGACTAGGATCTGAGGTTTTTAACAAATTATTAGCCTTGATTATTTGTTTTTTCATATCACTTTTATCTTTTCTATATCTAGAATTAGAGAAGTGAGTAATAAGATGGCAATTTAATTGTTTTTGATCATTGATTCTATATATTTTATTATCTTCTCCATCTAAATTATCATTAATATCAGATATTAAACTCTCATTTAAATTGGCAATTCTGGCGCCTACAATAAAATTAAGGTTATGTGCTAATAAATAGTCAATATTATCATTATTGATCATTGCAGCATCAGCTA
This sequence comes from Rickettsiales bacterium, assembly GCA_028040005.1. Lineage (GTDB taxonomy): Bacteria > Pseudomonadota > Alphaproteobacteria > Rickettsiales > UBA1997 > CAJQHK01. The sequence goes on along the minus strand of JAOFKK010000027.1, from coordinate 11,236 downwards.
CAAAGGTAATATTACTTTTCTTGATCTGATATTTCTTTAAAAGATCGTTAATTATTGGAATCATGGTATGACCTTCAAATTTATTACCAGGAAATATCTGGTAACTAATTGGAAAACCTTCCTTATTAACAAGTAGTCCAATCATTATCTGAGGTTGGTTTATTTTATTATCCTTGCTAAAACCATTTTTTCTTAGATCATCATCCTTAAAGCTCTCAAAATAAAGAGTTGTTAAATCGTAAAAGACAAAATTAAAATCAAACCTTATCTTCTCTTTGGCAAAATTTACTATTTTAAACTCAATATCATCTTTGATATTGCTAAAATATTTAAAATTACGTGATAATGTCCTATAGCTATATTTGAGACCAAAATATTGATCTAACAATTGAAGTGATTCAAATTTAGAACTAGGAAAAACAATCCTAGCAATTACCAAATCAATCATCATGTTTAATTGATTTACATTCTTATCTAAAGATCTAAAATTAAACTCATTGATTAAACTAGATAATACTTCATATAATATCTGATATTTTACACCTACCGATCTAAAATTACTTTTTACAAGATTATTACTATATTCTTCAGATTTATTACCAGATATACCCAACTTATCCTGAGTATTGATTAAAAACTCCTTAAATAACCATCCCTGATTGTCATTATCAATAATCCACCTCAAGGCTTTATTTTTTAACAACGTAATCTCTTCGTCATTCTTAGCGCTACCAATATGTTTTAATATAACCTTCTTACGTTGAACATATTTTACAACTTGAATAGCAGTTGAGCCCGATGCTGTCTTTGTAGTCCTGATCTTCATGCCCCAATATTAGTACCACAAATTAGATAATCTAGAACAAAAAGGTTGAAATATAAGGGTTTATATCATCAAAATTGTTAATTTTGATGATGGTGTCCTAAGTCGGGACAAATTAGAAAAGCAACAAAACATAAAACAACTTTCGAAAAAGAAGAAAGATTACTTGATTATGTCTTTGTTGTAATAAAAGATTTTGAGAAGAATAATTGGATTAAATATCCAGTTAGTCATTTCGAAAAACTAGGGGATAGACACAATTAAAAGAGCGTTACCTGATTTTAGTAAGTAATTTACCTCCTCCACTATCTCGCTGTCATCGATATGACCAATCTGAGAATGCTTAAAGAGCTCTTCTATACTAGAAGAGCCTTCTTTGGTAAAAAACTCTTCACCTCTTTTTAATAAGATAACCAAAGACCCTAAATTATTTATTTTTCTAAATTCTTGTTGTAAATCTTCATCAATCATATTTTATAGAATGTGCTATTTAATGTTCCATGTGGAACATTCACATTATTTTTAATTGTTCCAGCTGTTTTATTTCATCCCTATGTTTAGCAGCGCCTTCAAAATCAAGATTGCTTGCTAATTTCAGCATCTTTTTCCTAGCCTCGGTGATTTTTCTGTCCAAAATGGCTATATCACCTTTTTTGACCTTCTCAATAATATCGCCATATTTTTCATCAATTTCATAGGTAATTCCTGATTTTTTATCCTTATAAAGAGCGTCAAGTGGTGAAGAAAAAGATTTTTTGGTAGTTCTTGGTGTAATATTATGTTTTTTATTGTGATCTTGTTGAATCTTTCTCCTTCTGTCGGTTTCCGCTGTAGCCTTTGTAATTGATTTGGTTATTTTGTCAGCATATAAAATTACTTTACTTTCTTTATTTCTAGCTGCTCTACCAATAGTTTGAATCAATGAGGTTTCATTCCTTAAAAAACCCTCCTTGTCAGCATCTAATATGGCAACTAAGGCGCATTCCGGTATATCCAACCCTTCCCTAAGCAAATTAACCCCAACCAAAACATCAAAAACTCCCTTTCTTAGATTGTTAATAATTTCAATTCGTTCCAAAGTATCGACATCAGAATGAATATATACTGTTTTAATGGCAATCTCGCTTAAATAATCGGTCAAATCTTCAGCCATTTTTTTAGTTAAGGTGGTTACCAAAATTCTAAAACCTTTTTTTATGGTTTTTTGTACCTCGCCCAATAAGTCATCTATTTGCCCTGTGGCTGGTCTAATTTCATATTCTGGATCTGTTAGCCCTGTTGGTCTAATTAATTGCTCCGCAACCTCTCCTTGCGTCTTTTCAATTTCATATTTACCTGGGGTAGCTGAAATATAGATGGTTTGTGGTCGCAAATTCTCCCATTCTTCAAATTTCAATGGCCTATTATCTTTGGCACTTGGTAGTCTAAATCCATGTTCAACCAAGTTACTTTTTCTGGAAAAGTCACCCTTATACATAGCGCCAATTTGTGGTACGGAAGCATGAGATTCATCCAAAAATAATAAGGCATCATCGGGCAGATATTCAAATAATGTGGGCGGATTCATGCCTGCTTGCCTGCCAGTTAAATATCGTGAATAATTCTCAATTCCTTTACAGGTGCCAGTTTCAAGCATCATTTCCATATCGTAATTGGTTCTTTGCTCTATCCTTTGTGCCTCTAATATTCTGCCTTGCGCCATAAATTCTTCAATTCTAATTTTTAAATCAGCCTTAATATTATGAATCGCCTTAATTATAGCTTCTTTAGGGGTGATGTAATGCGAACTAGGATAAATAGAGATACCTTTTAATTCTTGAAATATTTGCCCTGTTAAGGGGTCAAACTCAGTTAATTCTTCAATTTCATCACCAAACATCGATATTTTCCAGGCAGATTCTTCCAAATGTGAAGGAAAAATATCAATTACATCGCCCTGCACTCTAAAATTACCGCGAGAAAAATCAACATCATTACGATTATATTGTAATATAGCTAATTGATTTAATATTTCTTGACGATCAATTTCTTGCCCAACATCCAAATTCAACTTCATTTTGGAATAAAATTCCGATGAACCAATGCCATAAATACAAGAAACAGAGGAGACAACAATAACATCTTTTTTTTCAAATAAAGCTCTAGTACTAAAATGCCTTAAACGGTCAATTTGTTCGTTAATGGACGAGTCTTTTTCAATAAAAGTATCAGTTTTGGGAATATAAGATTCTGGCTGATAATAATCATAATAAGAAACAAAATAGCCTATGGTATTATTAGGAAAAAACTCTTTCATCTCGCCATAAATTTGAGCTGCCAGAGTTTTATTGTGAGCCATAATTAAAGCAGGGCGGCCAGTATTTTTAATAACATTAGCCATGGTAAAGGTTTTTCCTGAGCCGGTTACGCCAAGCAATATCTGGTCTTTTTTCTTATCTTCAAGACCTCGAATTAAGGATTTTATAGCATTTGGCTGATCTCCTGCGGGCTGAAATTCTGAATTTAAATCAAAAATATTGCTCATATTATTAAAAAATGTTCCATGTGGAACAGGTTATATTAACTTTGTCTTTCTTAGGTTGAGGTAATAGCATTACCCAATTTTTGTTTGAGTTTGATAATTTTTTCCAACTCCATAACAATATTGGGGTTAATTAAGGTCGATATATCTCCAAAATTATTATTATTTGTGGCAATAATTCTTAAGATTCTTCTCATTATTTTTCCTGATCTGGTTTTTGGCAGGTCGGGGACAAAATATATTACTTCAGATTTGGCAATAGGGCCTATTTTTTGACAAATTAATTGGTTAATTTCTTCTTCACTAATCACATAATCTTGGTTTTTGATAGCAAAAATAACAATGGATTCTCCTTTTATATTATGTGGTATGCCAATTACTGCTGATTCCGTAATATTTTTGTGGCTATTAACTATATTTTCAATTTCAGCTGTGCTTAATCGATGGCCAGAAATATTAACAACATCATCAATTCGGCCGGTAATTCGATATTGACCATTTTTATCTTTAAAGCAGCCATCGCCAGCTAAATAATAGCCTTTAAATCTATCATAATAAGTTGTTAGAAATTTTTTCTTATTGCCCCAGGCGCCACGAGCCATTGACGGCCATGGCTGTTTAAAACATAAATTACCCTTCTTATTGTAATCTTTAATTTCATTACCATCCTCATCTAAAATTTTTGGAAAAATCCCTGGCAATGCCTTACCAGCAAAGGTTGGGTTCGAATTGTTAATTCCTGCTAGTGCCGATATCATAATACCCCCTGTTTCAGTTTGCCACCAAGTATCGACAATATTACATTTATTCTTGCCAATTTTTTCATTATACCAGTCCCAAGCTTCTTTATTGATTGGCTCACCAACCGTCCCTAAGGTTTTTAGGGATTTTAAATCGTAATTTTCAACATATTTATCGCCCTTTTGCATCAAGGATCTAATGGCGGTTGGCGCAGTATAGAAAATATTTACCTGATATTTATCAATAATATCCCAAAATCTTGAGGCATTAGGGTAGGTTGGTATGCCTTCAAACATAACAATGCTGGCGCCACATAGTAACGGGCCATAGGTTAAGTAAGAGTGGCCAGTTATCCAGCCAATATCTGCAGTACAAAAGAAAATATCTTTATCTTGATAATTGAAAACATTTTGAAAGGAATATGCACTATAGACCATATAGCCAGCTAAGCTATGAAAAATGCCCTTAGGTTTGCCAGTTGAGCCAGAAGTATATAGAATAAATAAAGGATCTTCAGAATCCATAATTTCTGCTTCATTATTGTAATTATATTTTTTTATCTCATCTTGCCAAATAATGTAATTTCCTGAAATATTTATTTGTTCTTCGGATCTTTTATAAATAATGCTAGTTTTAATAGAATCGGTGTTTTTTATCGCATCTTTAACATTATTAAGTAGATTTATGTTTTTATCCCCCCTTTTGACTAGGTCGGAGGTAATTAAAAATTTTGAATTACAATCATTAATTCTTCCAGCTAAAGATTCGGCCGAAAATCCAGCAAAGACAACTGAGTGAATTGCTCCAATTCGTGCACATCCCAACATGGCAAAAATAGCTTCGGGAATCATTGGCATATAAATGGTCACTACATCGCCCTTCTGAACATCATTATCCTTTAATAAATTAGCAAATTGACAGGTTTTTTCAAACAATTCTTGATAAGTTAGAGTAATATTTTTATCTTTTGGGTCATTTGCTTCCCAAATTAGAGCTATGTCATTGGATTTTTTTTCTAAATGTCGATCAAGACAATTTGATGAAATATTTAATTTTGCTCCACTAAACCATTCTATCGATCCTTTTGATAAGTCACAATTTTGTACCTGATCCCATTTTTGAAACCAAGTAAAGTTATTGGCAATATTTGCCCAAAATTGATTCGGATTATCTTGTGCTAATTGACATTGCTCTTGATATTGCTGTTCTGAAGTAATTTTAAAGCTCATAAGATGTAATATTTAAAATTTATTAAATGTTCCACATGGAACAAGTAGCCCCTTTTTGTAAGAAATAGTATAATGAGACCTTTGCACAATTGATTTTTTAATTAAAGCAGCTTGCTTTTCTGCTAATGTTTGTCCAAATTCAATGATTTTTTAGCCCAATATGGACATATTGCGCTAAAAAATCATCAAATTTTGCCTAAAAATTATCTAAAAAAACAAACTACTTCAGTTATGTAAAGGTCTCATAATACCAAAGTTCACCTTAAAAACTATATGTAAAATTAAGCAATTTAGCTTCGTCTTTTTAGCTAAAATTTGATATAATTCTTTTTACCATTTTTATCTAAAAATTTTGCTATATCGCTTATTTTAAGATGAATTTTAGTATAATAAATCTTCAATAATAATTTGTAAATTATCTACCCCCATCCAGCTATTAATATCTAATGCTCCAACAATAGATAGTTTTTTGCCCTTATTTTTTGTCAGCAATATTTCGGCCATCTTACTTTCTTCAATATTAAAAGCAATGGCTGATAAATTCCCTGCAAATCCAGCAAGATTTTTGGCAGAAAATATACATTTTATATGATTTTTATTAGCTCCAATCAAATCTGCCTTAATAATATTTAAATCTTTAATGATAAATCTGGGTTTTTTATTGCCATTGCCAAAAGGCTCTAGTGATTTTAACTTTTCTACCAAATTAAGGTTGGCGCTATTGATGTCTAAAATATCATCATAATAGAAAATTCTTTCTTTGGAGTATTTTTTAACCTCCTCTCCTATTTCTTGTTTAAAAAAAGATTTTAAATCATTAATTTTTTCCATATTAATTGAGAATCCAGCAGCCATTTTGTGACCACCGCCAGCAATTATTATATTATTTAATTTGGCTTTTAAGATTGCCGATCCAAAGTCAATATTTTCAATAGATCTACAAGATGCTTTGCCAATATTATCTTTATCAATAGATAATATTGCGGTTGGTTTATTATATTTTTCTTTAATTCTTGAGGCAATAATGCCAATAACTCCTTGATGCCAATTATTGCTCGCAGCAATTATTACGGGGTCATTAAATAGCTTGCCTTTGAGGATTTGCTCATCAGCTTCTATTAAAATTTTTGCTTCAATATCTTTTCGTGATTTATTGAAATTATCGAGTAAATTGGCATTTTCTGTGGCCTTATCATTATTGTTGGTAGCCAATAATTCTGCACCAAGGCCAGATTTGCCAACTCTGCCCCCCGCGTTAATTCTGGGTCCTAGTACAAAGCCTAAATGATAAGCGCTAGGCTCTTGGTCAATTTTAGCAATATCGGATAATTCCCTTAGGCCGATATTATTTCTTTGTTTCATAATTTTTAATCCCTGCGCAACAAAAGCGCGATTAATGCCAGTAAGAGGCATAACATCGCAAACTGTACCTAGGGCTACCAAATCTAATAAAGATATTAAATTTGGATCGGTAAGATTATTTTTTTTATAAAAACCATCCTCTCTTAATTTTTTATTAAGGGCTACTATCAATAAAAAGCAAACAGCAACAGCTGCGATATTTTTGTGGGGAAATTTTTCATCAAGGCGGTTAGGGTTGATAATGGCTAAAGCTTTGGGTTTTTCCATGGCCCCAATATGATGGTCAATAACAATAATATCAAGGCCAGCTTTTGCCGCCTCTTCAAAAGGTTCAAAAGCAACAGTACCACAATCAACAGTAATGACCAAATCAGTACCAGATTCTTTTAATTTTAATAAGGCTTCCTTATTTGGTCCGTAACCTTCTAATATTCTGTCAGGGATGTAAATATCAATTTTGACGCCAATCATAGCGAAGAATCTTTTTAAGAGAGCAGAAGATGTGGCACCATCAACATCATAATCACCAAAAATAGTGATTTTTTTGTTTGTTTTAATTGATTCTATGATCTTGTTACATGCTATATCCATATCCAGCAAGCCAAACGGATTAGGTAAGCTATATTTAATTGTCGGTTCTAAAAAATGCGGTATTTCATTAATTTCTATATTTTTGCTAGATAATATTTTGCTTATAGAGGGCGATAGATTATATTTCTGTTTAATAAATTCAGCTTTGCGCGGATCAAAATCATTCTCTAGCCATTTATAATTAGATATTGATTTTCCTATTTTATTTATCATCTTTTATCTCTTTTCCAGCCCCAGATTTCATCTTTTTGAACCCAACCTCTCTCGCCAGAGACCTTGATTTTACACCAATCTTCAATACATTTTATCATGTCTAAAATAACATTATTTTCTAGGCGTAATATAGTTTTGGATTTAGAAAAATTTGATTTATGTAGATTAATAAAATTTAGATCAGTTTTAACCATGGCAGTTCTTCTTTTTGTGATAAGGTTTTTATTAACCCAGCCATCGTCACCTTCAAAATCTTCAATTTCTACCCAATTCTCATATTCAGCTGTAACTTTTATAGGCATTGATTTTAAGCGAAAAACATGCTTAATATCATAATTCATTCCAGGACCAAAGCGGATATTGGTTTTTGAAGAACGTAAAGACGCAAAATAATCTCTTTCTTTTAATCTTGAGGCAAAAATATCAAAAGAAGATAAGGTAAATATGAATATTATAAAATATTTCGTCATATTGTTATTTATTTCTCATTTTTTTGGCTATATAATCAATAGAGGAGGGAAAAACATCAAGCTCTTCCTTTAGTACTTTTTTCCTAACATCTGGTAAATTGTCATTTTTTAAAATCTCAACCCTTCTTTGGGCAATAATTTGGCCCGCATCAACAGCCTCATTGACAAAATGCACTGTACATCCCGATTCTTTGTCATTAGCATCAAATGCCTGTTTAATAGCATCCATACCTTTATATTTTGGCAAAAGAGAGGGGTGGATATTTATCATTTTTTCTGACCATTTATCAGTAAAGCCCTTTGTTAAAACGCGCATAAAGCCAGCAAGACAAACTAATTGGCAATCATTATTAATTAATTCCTTGTGAATTTCATCTTCAAATTTTTCTCGAGAAGAGTAATCTTTGTGATTAATGGTAATATTTTTAATATTTTTATCTTCAGCTTTTTTTAGCCCAAGAGCGTTTGGATTATTTGATATTACCAAAACAACTTCAAAATTAGCATTATCATGTAAGCTATAATTAATTATAGATTCCATATTTGATCCAAAGCCAGAAATTATTATTGCAGTTTTTATTTTATCATTCATGTTAATTATTTTTGATAAATGGTATAATATCTATGTTTTTTTAAGCTTATTAAAAAGAATCATTAAATTTTTAATTTTATCTAATGATTTTACACCTTTTCTTTCTTCAATTCCAGAAGATAAATCTAAAATAATGTTATTTGATATATTTAATGCTTCTTTAACATTGTTAATGTCGATACCTCCTGAAAGAAAATATTCTTTTGGTAAGTTTAATTTTTTTAATATATCCCAGTTAAAATTAGTGCCAGACCCTCCTTTTTGGATTGTCTTTGTGTCAAAAAGTAGAAAATTAGCGATTTTTTGATAATTATCTATCTCTATTTGAGTTTCTATAGGGGAAGAATTATTGGCAATGGCAATAGATTTAATGATCGGTAATTGAAATTTATTTTTTATATCTTGGCATCTTGCAATATTTTCTTCGCCGTGTAATTGTAGCAATTCGGGCTGTAGATTATCTATTATTTTCTTGATATTATCATCTTCCTCATTGACTATAACGGCAATTTTTTTACTTTTACCAAAGTCAATTTTGGAAAATTCCTTTGCCTGATTCAGGGTGATATTCCTTTTAGAAGGGGGGTAAAATATAAATCCTATAAAATTAGGTTTATATTTTAAGGCAAATTCAATTGATGTTTTATTTGTAAATCCACAGAGTTTGATTCTCATAAATAATAAGTGCCAAAAAAATATTCGGATTAAAATAGCTAAATTTTGCCTAATGAATTATTGACAAGCTAGACATTCATCATATTTATCAGCCTCATTATTTGCAATTTCGGCTGCATCATTGCCAGTATTTCGTTCAACTTTGGTTGATACTTTGTCAGCCCTTTGAATGGAGGTTGACCTGCAGTAATAAAGGCTCTTAACGCCCCTTTCCCATGCTCTAAAATGCGTTTCATGAAGATATTTTTTAGATACATCGCCAGGAAAGAATAGGTTAAGGCTTTGCGCTTGGCAAATATATTCAGAGCGGTCAGCTGCTAAATCAACTAGCCAAAATTGATCAATTTCTTGCGCTGTTTTAAAGACCGTTTTTTCATGATCATCCAAAAAGTCTAAATGTTGAACCGATCCTTCATTGGTTGTAATTGATGACCAAGTTTCTTCGGTATTTTTACCTTTTTCTTGCAATAATTTAACAAGATTTTTATTTTTAACATTAAATGATCCTGTTAAAGTTTTTTGGGTAAAGCTATTAGCTGCATAAGGTTCAATACCAGGAGAAGAATTGCCAGCAATAATAGAAATTGATGCGGTAGGAGCGATTGCCATTATGTTAGAAAGTCTATCTTCCATTCCGGCATCTTTGGCATCTGGGCAAGGACCTTTTTGATCGCCCAATATTTTTGATGCTATTTTTGCCTTGGAATTGATATGTTGAAAGATTTTTTTGTTCCAAACTTTGGCCATTGCAGATTCGACCGGAACATTTTTAATCTGTAAAAATGAGTTTAGCCCCATAACTCCTAGCCCAATTGATCTTTCTCTGCTTGCAGAATAAACCGCTCTTGCCATTGATTCTGGCGCATTATCAATAAAATCTTGTAAAACATTATCAATAAATCGAATCACATCTTCAATAAATAGATCATTATTTTTCCATTCATCGTAATATTCTAAATTAAGTGAAGATAGGCAACAAACTGCCGTTCTAAAATTGCCCAAATGGTCAGTACCAGTTGGTAGGGTAATTTCAGAGCATAAATTAGATGTTTTAACTTCTAGGCCTAATTTTTTTTGATGTTTTGGTAGCGCCTTATTAACTGTATCAATAAATAATAAATAAGGTTCCCCAGTTTCAATTCTGGCGGTAATTAATTTAACCCAAAGATCTCTAGCGTTAATTTTTTCAACTACCGAGCCATCATGAGGGCTTTTAAGGTCGAATTTTTTATTAGCATCGACAGCCTTCATAAATTCATCAGTAATAGCAACACCATGATGTAAATTTAAAGATCTTCTATTGCTATCGCCACCAGTTGGACGACGAATATCAATAAATTCTTCAATTTCAGGGTGAGAAATAGGAAGGTAGGTAGCAGCGCTGCCACGGCGTAAACTTCCCTGAGATATTGCTAAGGTTTGAGAATCCATAACTTTGATAAAAGGTACAATTCCCGAAGTTTTGCCATTACCCCTAACGGTCTCGCCAATTGAACGGACATTGCCCCAATAGCTACCAATGCCACCGCCTTTTGAGGCAAGCCAGACATTTTCATTCCATAGGTCGGTAATGCCCTTTAGGGAATCTTCGCACTCATTTAAAAAGCAAGAAATGGGTAATCCACGATCGGTGCCGCCATTACTTAAAATTGGTGTTGAGGGCATAAACCATAAATTGGAAATATAATCATAAAGCCTGTCAGCATGTTCTTGAGAATCGGCATAATAACCAGAAACTCTAGCAAATAAATCTTGATAAGTTTCACCCGGTAGTAGATAGCGATCTTCTAAAACCGCTTTACCAAAATCAGTTAATTTATCATTTTTTGAATTGTCAATTTTTACTTTAAATGACTTTTCTTTTGTATTTTTAGCTAAAGGGGTGTTGTCTGACATAGAATTGGGTAAAATTAATTGATACCATTTCCCATTTTAAAGTAAATTTAAAGCAAAAGTTGCTTTAAGAGACCTTTGCGCAATTGATTTTCTAATTAAAGCAGCTTGCTTTTCTGCTAATTT
>JAOFKK010000026.1 GCA_028040005.1 Rickettsiales bacterium | reverse complement strand
ACCTCCCATTACAACATACACATAACTTCAAAGATAATCCTAACCAAAAATCCTATATTTTTACAAAAAATCTCTGTGGATATTTTGATTCACAACAGACCCTATAGGTGCAACAAGATGTGGAAACCCTCTTTTATTTTGTTTTAATTATCGCTAGATTTCATTAATCTTGAGCTAAAATTATATCTTATTTCAGCAGCAAAACCATGAGAAATAAAATTTTTGGCCATCATAGCATTATATTTAAGATTAAAAACCGGATTAATATGGAAATCCTCAACAGCTCTTGAATATTCAGCATTAATAGCAAAATTTAAATAATCAGAAGGTATTTCTGAAGATTTAATGGTAAAATAATCATTACTATTATTATAAGCCATTTTTCGGACTTGCTTATCATCACCAATATATTTACGCCAAGAAATATCAATCATAGGTGAAAATAAGGTCTTCTTGTTAGTATAGAATTTACCACCAAAATCAAATCCAGCAGAAAATATGAGACTGTCATAATCTTCCTCATTAACATTAAGGGCAGCATTATCTGATCCGTATTCTTCATAGGAATCACGATTATCAATAAAATATTCTAAAGATATTTTGGGTGATAAAATAGAACTTTTAATGATATTATAGTGATATCCAATTTCTGATTTTGCACTTGCTGAATATCCAGAAAATTCTGATTTGATAATTTCACGCAAATTTGGCAATTTGACTTTTCTTTCATTGCGATAATCATTAGATATATAATTAAAATGATTAATATTGTAAAAACCTTTTGTATATTTGGATCCAAATTTATTATAAATGGAGGCACCTACTGACTCAATAATAGATTTAAAATCACCCTTATTATCATTTTGTATTTCTGCTCCAGAATAAAAAGTGCTAAAGCCAAAAACATTACCACCATTAACATAATCATAGCCAGCTAGAAAGCCACTTCCCACTGCTGCAAAACCATCATGATTCTTTTCTTCATCCTCATCTTGATAAATATTGGAAGCATAAAATTCAGCCCAAAAACCTTGACGATTTCTTTTGGGAAATAATGTTATATTTCTAACTCTTTGATAATTTAGATAATTAAGATTGTTATGAGTTGATATGTTATATTTTAATAATGGCGCGCTATTTGGTAATCTTATTGACTCCATGGCTTCTTCTAATTCATCTTCACTGGTAATTGACATAATATCTGAAGCAATATTTGATTGTTCTAAAGCATTATTAAGCATTTGAACATTTATATCACCTAGCCTTTGTTCATTAAAAATATCAGCATCTTTGTTGATTGTGGTTTGAATATTATTGCCATCTAAGGTTAAGGAATGATTAAATAAGTAGGAATTATCAGTAAAAGATATATTATTTAAATTAGAAATATTACCATTATCAATAATGTTATAGCTACCACCATTATAGTTAAAATTAAGAGAACTGCCAGTTAAACTATCATAGTCAAAAAATAAACTACTGTCACTTAATGTTAGGCTATTTGATCCTAAATTAATTTTCCCAAAGGGATTGCTAGCTATATTATTTGAAGATAATCTAAAATTAATATTTTTACTGGTTAAATCCATATTACCATCAATATCAAGATTGCTATTGCTAATCATTGTCAGATTATTGCCACTATAGGTAAAGCTACTAATATAAGTGTCATTATTTAAAATTACAGAATTTGAATTAGTAACATTTAAAGAACCAACCCTATTTCCAGAGCTACCTATGTTAACATTAACGGTTTGACTATCAGTGCCTGATAATTTAACCGTTCCCAATCCCATAATAAAAGACTCGCCAGTGGATTTTGTAATATTACCGCCAATATCAAATTCTTTACTATTGGCAATATTTAAATTTGCTGTTCCTGTGCTATTTTCAAATGTAACATCAGTAACATAAGCATTATCATTAAGATTGACATCATTAATATTGCTAGTTTTTAAAGTACCGAGACGAATTGTAGAAACTTTACCTAAGGTAATGTCATTAACATTTTGAGCAGAGGTTCCGTTAAATGATATAGAGCCAGATGTGCCGCTAATTTCTTCGGTATTACCACCTGATAAGCCATTAATATGGCCTAAAATATTAATATCTCTATTTAAAGTAAGCTCCTTACCATCAGCATCAATATTAAAAGAAGTGATATTCATTGTTGAAGTGCCAGAAAGAGTGGAATCATCAGAAATATTTAATGTTGTAATATCCATCAATGATGAAGAATTGAGTGTGGCATTGGCCGTGTCAATATTAACAATATTAATATAAGAATCTTGGCTAAAATCAATAATATTGCCATTATTAATATCAATTTCGTTAAATCGTGAAGCGGAAGAAGTGCCAAACATGGCATTTAATGTTTGATTGGACGTACCATTTAATCTTAAAACATTGGAGGAGTCTGACCCTGTCATTCTAGAAATAATGCCAGAAGCGGCGCTAGAAGTAATATTGCCAGTTAAATTAATTTCATTAGCTACTCCTGATAGGTTAAAAGTAGCATCGCTAGAATTAGAGAAATTAATATTTGAAACTAAAATATTTTGTGCAAAATTTTTAGTATTAGAGCCGCTAATATTAATAGAAGAGATCCTATTATTTACGCCAATTGTAGAATATATTGTTTGAGATGTTGAGCCAGAAAAGGTTAAATTAGTATTATTACCATTAATCTCACCGCTACCACCAGAAAGATTAATATCGCCAGAAATATTAATTGCTTGATTAGCATTAGAGAAAATTAGATTAGCAGTAGAGCTAGAAAGATTAATATCATTAAAATTAAGGATTGATGTACCAGAGATAGTAATATCTGTTGTTGAGTCGGTCAAATTTAATGTATCAGCATATAGGCTAGAAGCATTGATAGTAATATCAGAATTACTAGCTCCAGAAATAATTTCACTTAATTGATTATTAACAGTTCCAATACCGCCATTAGTGATAGTTAAAGCTGAGGCGCTTGTAAAATCTAATTTACCTTGACCGCCATATTGAGTGGTAATAGATAAGAGATTGCTATTTATTGCGTCAATTGATAATGTATCATCTGTGGTAAAAATTATATTATCTATAAGATTATTACCCAAAACTTCCGTATTATATTTACTTATCTGATCATTTGATGGCGAGGAAACGGTAAAATTAGCTGCAAATGTGGTTTTCGCACTAAAAATCATTCCAACCAAGATAAATTTTCTTAAAAAATTCATATATTGTTATAAATAAGAAAAAATTAAATTAGCAAAATTACTTTGGTAATTTGTTAAAAATTATTCAACAGTAACGGATTTTGCTAAATTTCGTGGCTGATCAACATCATGTCCCTTAAATAACGCAACATAATAAGCAATCAGCTGAACCGGTATCACATAAAGTAGTGACTCAGCTATTATATCAGAATTTTTAGCGATATGCAAGGAATTTGAAATAATATTTTTAATATTATTGGATGCGCCCTTGCTAGAGATTAATATTACCTTACCATTTCGGGCAGAAATTTCGGCAATATTAGAAGAAATTTTATCAAATAAATCATTTTCCGGTGCAATAGCAATAACATAGCTTTCTTTGTCAATTAGGGCGATTGTGCCATGTTTTAACTCACCGGCAGCAATAGCAGAAGAGTTAATATAAGAAAGTTCTTTAAGTTTTAAAGCTGCCTCCATTGAAGTGGCGTAAGAAATGCCACGACCAATATATAAAATATTTTGAGTATCTTTAATTTGATGTGCTATTTTTTTAACTTCTTCAACATATTCCTTTGAAAGAATTTGTTGCATTAAATTGGGCATTAAATTTAATGAGGCAATTAATTCATTAACTTTTTCCTCCTTTAAAAAGCCTCTTTTTTGACCCAAATTAAGAGCAAAAAGAATTAAAATTGCTAATTGCGCTGTATAAGCCTTGGTTGAAGCAACGCCAATTTCTACGCCGGCTGTTGTTAATATTACGTCATCAGCTAAATGCGCCATAGTACTTTTTGGGGCATTAACAATTGCTAATGATTTTTGATTTAAATATTTAACATATTTCATAGCAGCGATAGTATCGGCCGTTTCTCCCGATTGTGAAATAAAAATTGTTAAAGAATTTTTTGTTTGTGGTGGGTTGCGATATCTAAATTCCGATGCAATATCAACTTCTACATTAATTCTTGCTAAAGATTCAATTAAATATTTACCAATCATGCCAGCATAATAAGAGGTTCCGCAGGCAACAATAGTAATTTTTTCAATCTTTTTTAAATCAAAAGAGAATTTTGGTAAAGAAATTTGATGATTTTTTTTATCTAAATATTTTGCTAAAGTTTTTTGAATAGTTTCTGGCTGTTCATAGATTTCTTTAAGCATAAAATGATCAAAACCATTTTTACTGATTTTTTCACTATTTTTGTCAATTTTTTTAATTTCTCTAGTGATTTTATTTTGGTTAATGTCAAAAATATCAATTTTATCCTTTGTTAAAAAAGCAATATCACCATCTTCCAAATAGCAAATATTTTGTACATAATCATTAATGGCAAAATAATCTGAGGCTATGTAATTTTCATTCTTGCCCAATCCAACCAAAAGTGGTGAGCCTTTTTTGGCTGCAATTAAAAGATTATCTTCATCATGAAAAATAATTCCTAATGCAAAACTACCCTCAATAATTGATAGAACCTTTAAAATAATGGTTTTTTTATCAAAATTTTGCTCTAAAAGACTAGCAATTAAATTAGTGATAACTTCAGTGTCAGTTTGGCTTTTAAATTTAAACCCTTCCTTAATTAATTTATCTTTAATTTCTTGATAATTTTCAATAATACCATTATGAACAACACTAACTTTATCGGTAAAATGTGGGTGAGAATTTTGCTTATTTGCAACACCATGAGTTGCCCATCTAGTATGGCCAATAGCAATATTGCCCTTAAAATTCTTATCTTCTTTAATTGAATTTTCAAGATTAATAATTTTACCTTCCTCCTTGTGAGTTTTGATAATATTGTTACTCATGACTGAAATTCCGGAAGAATCATAGCCACGATATTCCATCCTCTTAAGACCTTCTAGGACTTTATCTTCTGAATTTTTATTTGATATTACTCCAATTATTCCGCACATAATTTTTTAACTAATACTTATTTTTGATAGATGTTATAACTTTTGTAAAAGTGATTCTTAATGAAAAAATTACAATAATTCTATTAAATTATCAATAATATTGTCAAATAGGTCAAATAAATTTTGATTTTTATCAATAGTGATCGGTAATGATAATGTTGTAATTTGTGATCTCTTATGTAGCCAATCACTAGCTTTTTTTTGCTCATGATTTGCCCTGATGATGAATTTAATTTCTGTATTTTTTGTTAATTCCCAAATGCTCTTTAAATGTTTGGGGGAGGGATTAATTCCTGGCTTTGGTTCTAGGGTTGCAATTTCATTAATATTTAACCATTTAAATAGATAGCTAAAAGATCGGTGATGCGATATAATATTTATATTTTTTAAATTTTTTGCTTTTTTTTGCCATTTGATAATTGATTTTTGCCATTTTTGAGAAAAATTATTATAATTATTTTGATAAATGATTTGATTTTTTGAATCAATTTTTTGTAAACGATTTTTTATCTCCTTAGCAATGGGCAGAATATTTTTTGGATCAAGGTGAATATGAGGATTGCCATGAGGGTGAACATCACCCATTGAACGATCAATAATTTTTGGTTTTTGGATAGTTTCAACAAAATTTGCAGCCATTATGTTGCCAATTTGTCCATTTTGCAAATCTTTCTTTGCTTTGTCTAATAATAATGGCAACCAACCCACTTCTAAATCAGCTCCAGTGCAAATCAGTAAATCTGCTTTTATAATCTTTGCAATTAAGCTTGGTTTTGCTCTAATATGATGCGGGTCTTGATTAGAATTTGTAGCCGAAAAATATATAGCATTATCACCTGCAATTTGCTGTGCTAGTGACCTCCATTCTGGCTCACAAGTAAAAATGTTGATTTTTGCCAATGCTGGTGATGAGAAGGTTGTAAAAATAGCAAAAAATATCGTTAAGATTTTAAGTTTCATATAAAAATTAGTTAAAATTGATTTTTAAACCAAGTTATTTGTCTTTTGGCATAATTTCTAATTTTTTTAGTGACAATTTCAGTCATTTCGTCCTTTAATAAGCGGTCATTAATATAGCAATTAATTTCCTTATATCCTAATGTTTTTGTAATTAAGCTTTCAGGATCAGGATTTAATTTGGATAATTTTTTAACTTCATCAATTGCACCATTTTCTATAATAAATTCAAATCTTTCATTACATTTTTGATATAATTGTTCTCGATCTGGTAATAATTTAATGATTTGCATTTGATTTTGATTAAAAAATATATTTTTTGGTTGATTTTGCCAAAAAGTTAAATTTTTACCTGTTTCTTTTAAAATTTCTGCCCTTCGAATTAATCTTTGACCATCAAGATCAGCGATATTTTTATCGCCTAAATTATTTAAAAATTCAATAAATTTTGCATGACCAATATCTTTATATAAATCACGCATTTCTTGCTTTAACTCCTGTGTAATTTGAGGAATTTTATTAATGCCATAATAGATGCTAGAAAAATAAAGTCCAGTACCTCCAACGATAAAGCATTTTTTACCTTTTTCTAATTGCTCTTTAATTTTAGGTATAATTAATTCTAACCATTTAGCAACGGAAAAATCTTGTTTATAATTTAAAAATCCGTAAAAAAAATGTGATATATCTTTCTGCTCTTCTAATGTTGGTTGTGATGATAGAATTGGTAATTCTTGATAGATTTGCATAGAATCGGCATTAAAAATAACCCCATTATTTTCCTGAGCTAATTTTAATGCTAAAGCTGATTTTCCACTTGCTGTTGGTCCAAAAATTAGAATAATATTTTTATCTATTTGCATATTGTCATAGATTTTACTGTAACTACTAAGCTAAAAATTACGATAGCAATAGTGATTATTATTGGTCCTAAAATTAAATCAAATTCATAAGATAAGATCACCCCTAAAATACTAGAAAAGACACTAATGATGGTAGAAAATAACAACATTTGATTAGGTGATTTACTCATAATTCGAGCAATAGAAGCGGGAATAATTAAAAGAGACGTAACCAATAAAACACCTGTAATTTTAATGGTAATTGCAATTGTTAGGGCAATTAGAATGGTAAAAATCATACGATATATGGCTGGATTAATACCCATGGAGCAAGCAATATCAGAATTTAATGTTAATAAAATAAATTTTTGCCAATTAAAAAATATAATAGGGTAAATGATGAAGAGAGATAGGTAAATCAGGAAAATATCTTCATTTTCAACAAAAAGCAAACTACCAAATAAAAAACCTTCTAAATCAAAAATTACATGAGAAAAGCTAACTACAACCATAGCTAAAGAAATACCAGCATGAGCTAAAATACCAAGTAGAGCATCATTAGAGAGGATGTTTTTATTTTGTAAATAGCCTAAAATCAGAGCAAAAGCAATGGTAATTGCCAAAATCATGAGATTAATATCAATTGAAAAAATAATTCCAATAGCAATCCCAAGTAAAGATGCATGAGCTAATGAATCTCCAAAATAAGCCATTTTTTTCCACACAATAAAACATCCTAAGATAGAAGTAATTAGGCTAATACCGATTGCTGCAATAATAATTTTTATGATAAATTCATCCATGATGATGGTCGTGATAATGATTATAGATTGATATTAATTTATTCATATCATTGCCAAAAATTTCTTTAAAATCTGGATTTTGGGCAATAATTTTAGGCTCTCCCTGGCAGCAAATATGATGATGTAGGCAAATAACTTTTTTAGTTGAAGACATGACAATATGTAAATCATGAGAAACCATTAAAATTGAGATATTTTGCTCCTTATGTAATTTATCAATATAGTTATAAAATTCTAACTGCCCTGAAATATCTAAATTTTGAGCTGGCTCATCCAGAATTAACAAATTTGGCTTTGATAAAAGAGCTTTGGCTAGTAAAATTTTTTGCTTTTGACCTCCGGAAAGATTATTTAGTTGGGTTTGTAGAAAATTCCCAATTTTTAATTCTGTGATAATTTTATCAAATAATTTGGGTTCAATTTTTTGATTTAATTGTAAAAAATATTCGGCATTAATGGGTATTGTCTGGTTAATTTCCATTTTTTGTGGCACATAGGCAATTTTAAGATTTTTATTTCTTCTAACCTTGCCAGAGCTGGCTTTAAGTGATCCAATAATAATTTTAATTAAGCTGCTTTTGCCGGAGCCATTGGGGCCAATTATGGTAATAAAATCATCTTTTTTAATATTAATGTCAATATTATCTAAGATCTTTTTATCAGCAAAATTAAGATTGATCTTTTCTAAGGAAATTAAATTAGCCATTAATTTTTGATTCTATATCCTATTTTTAAAAGATGGTAATTAAGGGCAAAAAGTAAAATATTAACTCCTAAAATTACAAAAATCCCAATAGTTAAATTACTATCATGATAGCCAGTAATGCCATAGCGAAAACCGTCAATCATGTAAAAAAATGGATTATAATGAGCTAAATTTTCTAATGCAGGAGGTAGATTTTTGGTAGAATAAAAGGTTCCAGATAAAAAGGTTAAAGGAGTTATAAGATAGCTAGTAATGGCCGACATATGATCAAAACTATCTGATAAAATACCGCATAAAATACCTAATAATCCTAAAAAGATAGAAGCAAAAATTAAGCAAAAACAAATATAAAAAAGATCAAAAATAGCAATATCTAAAAAGAACCAAATAGCAATATAGGCAACAATTCCAACCATAATGCCGCGTAAAACTGAACCAATAGTAAAGGCTGTAATAATTTCTAAAGCTCCAAGTGGCGGAATTAGATAATCAATAATATGACCTAAAACCTTACCCATAACAAAGGAGGAGGAGCTATTGGCAAAGGCATTTTGCATCGCAGTCATAATAATTAAGCCTGAAGCCATAAAAATTTGAAAATCAAGACCTCCAATTTGAATTTTATTACCAACTGAAATAGAAAAAACTGCCAATAGCAATAAGGAGTTTATAACTGGTGAAAAAATTGTTTGGTGATAGACTTTTAAAAATCTTAAAACCTCTTTTTTTGTTAATGTTAAAGTACCGTAATAATTGATCATTTATATTGAAAAAAATATTTAGATGATTCATGATATATTCTATTCTATAGTCTATATCTTTTAGAAAGAATATAAAGAAACCTGTTGAAAAATTACAAATTCTAATTTTTAGCTTTTCAAGCAGGTTCCTAAAATAAGAATAATTTTAAATTATCATTAATAAATGCAAAATTTGCAAGAAGTTAAAAAAGAGTTTCGATCAAAAATAACAAATTCTCAAAATCTTAAGGATCTAGAAGATGTAAGATTGAGTTTTTTGGGCAAAGAGGGTTTGGTTAAGAATTTGATGAAAAATATCAAGGATTTAACTATTGAAGAAAAGAAAAAAATTGGATTTGAAGTTAACCAATTTAAAAATCATATTACCTCTGAAATTCAAATTAAAAAAGAGATTTTTGAACTTAAAGATATTAATGATCGTTTAAAAACAGAAAAAGTCGATGTTACTTTGCCGGAGCGTAAATTTAATGAGGGGAAAATCCATCCAATTAGCAAGGTTATTTCTGAAATTGAAGAAATTTTTGTTAATTTAGGTTTTGAAGTAACTTTTGGTCCTGAAATTGAAGATGATTTTCATAATTTTACTGCTTTAAATATTCCAAAGAATCATCCTGCAAGGCAAATGCAAGATACTTTTTATATTAATAAAGAAGATGAAAATGGCGATAAATTATTATTGCGTACTCACACTTCTTCAGTTCAAATTCGTAAATTACAAGATTCTAAGCCGCCTTTAGCTATTATTTCTATTGGTAAGGTTTATCGTCGCGATTCTGATCAAACTCATACCCCAATGTTTCATCAAATGGAGGCTCTAATGATCGATAAAAATGTTAATATGGGTCATTTAAAGTGGGTATTGGAAGAATTTTTAAAGAAATTTTTTGAAATTAATGATATTTCTATGAGATTTCGCCCTAGTTTCTTTCCTTTTACTGAGCCTTCAGCTGAGTTAGATATTGGCTATGAGAAGAAAAATAATCTGATTGCAATTGGTGGTAATAATAAATTTCTGGAGATTCTTGGTTGCGGCATGGTTCATCCTAATGTTTTAAGAAATGTCAATATTGATCCAGAAAAATATCAAGGTTTTGCTTTTGGTGTTGGCATTGAAAGATTAGCAATGCTTAAATATGGTATTACTGATTTGAGGAGTTTTTTTGATAATGATATTAGATTTTTAAAACATTTTGGCTTTTGAAAAAAGTGCCTTAATTGCCTTAAAGAGATCTTTGTAATTGATTTTCCAATTAAAGCAGCTTGCTTTTATGCTAATTTTGTCCAAATTCAATGATTTTTAGCCCAATATGGGCATATTACACTAAAAATTATCTAAAAATCAAACTACTTCAATTATACAAAGATCTCTTAAAGATAGAAAATGCTATTCAAGGAGGGTTTTTTGATTGAGTATAATTTTCAAAATTAAGGTAATATTAATAGTATATATTAGTATTAACTTTTGAAATATTTGATATTCTAAAATGTCTTATAATCAATTTTATGCTCGGATCCAATGAAAGTCGTAATTCACATATTCTTGCTACAAGGGTAATAACAGAAAATAACAATTCAGTTAGCAATAAGGAAATATTACGCATATGTGACATATTAGACTCTATATTCCAAATTCACAATATTCCACTCAATATTCCTATTGATCGTCCAATAACATATAAATTTAATGGTTGCAATATTAAGACCACTAATCCTAATGAAGTTCATGTAAGAAGAGCTATATGTAAATATTATGACATTCTTTCTGATAAATCTCTTGATATGGGGGTGGATCAGATATATGATGAGGAAATAATTTCGGATACAAGAAAAATTTTTCAATCAATAAAATCTATTGAGAGTAGGTGGGGTAGAAAAATATATATACCAGAGTTAGAATTATCAACTATCAATAGAGAGCAATATATAGAAATTGTAACAAGATTTTTGTCTCAATCTGATAAGCCAAAAGTTACAGATCAAAGTGGTATTTTACGACATAATAGGTTGCTACAGGGTGATACTATGGGAAGACCAAGTAAATTTTTCTATTCTGGTTCTCGGAGCGGATCTTCAGGTCAGACTGCGTATTCATCTAATACCACCTCCACTTCAGATACACGAAATAGTATAGGATCTAATATTCCTAATGATTCTAATGAAAATGTAGGTATGGCAGTAAAATGTTGTGATATTTTTGATTTAAAGGCAGAAAATAATGGAATATTTATCATTCATAATAAAGAAGATGCAGAATTTGGATATGCTATAGTTAAAATATTTGAACATGGTAATGGAAAACATATAATATATTATAACCCCTTTAAAATTGGCACTGATGATCGCGATAAATCTATTTTAGAAAAAAAATTGGGATCTGCAGTTACCTCTATCAAGAAAAAAAGATTTAATATACCGAGAGAAGTACGTGGTAATATGATAGGGAGTGAATCAGTACCATTGTCAAAAAAGAGTTCTAAGTCGTTAGAGTCGGTTGGTGAAGTTGATCATCCTTTTGGTATTGAGGATCTCGTAAATAGAGGTGCTTCTTTGAATATGGGATTGATTGATCATAATATAGAAGATTTGGTGTTAAAAAAACAAGGTTCAAATTTTAGTTTGGTAGGAATTATATCAGGTCAAGAGGTGGAAATTGAAGGATTGGATGTGATTAATGAATCGAATGGTAGCTCTGTATATTCGTTAACTAGAAGTGTAATTTATAACATGAGTTGTATAAAAGAAGAAGATCTTGCTAATTATTGCAAGTATAATACGAATAAATCTGAGGTAAGAGATAGGCCAAAATCTTGGTGTAGTATTTTATCTTGCTCTTCTTGTTCTGGTAAATCCTCAATTAAGGTGTTATAATCTATAATACAACATAAATAAACTACGAGATATTTAAATTATAAATCCATAGTTTTATTGCA
>JAOFKK010000025.1 GCA_028040005.1 Rickettsiales bacterium | reverse complement strand
ATTTCATTAATTATCATAAGATATTATAAAAATATGAAAATAAATTCTAAATGACCAATTTACCCAAAAAATATAAACATCAAGAGATAGAATCTAAATGGCAAGAATTTTGGCATCAAGAAAAAACCTATAAATGGGCAGATGATCTACCAAAAGAGCAAAATTTTGTCATTGATACCCCTCCCCCAACTGTTTCTGGCCTTCTACATATGGGTCATATTTTTTCCTATTGTCAGGCTGATTTTGTAGCACGCTATAAAAGAATGCGCGGTTTTGATGTTTTTTACCCTATGGGTTTTGATGATAATGGCTTACCAACTGAAAGGCTGGTAGAAAAAACCATCGGTAAAAAGGCGGTTGAGATGGAAAAACAAGAATTTATCAAAGAATGTCAAAATGTAGTAGAAAAGGCTGAAATTCAATTTGAAGATCTTTTCAATCAAATTGCTTTATCAGTTGATTGGGATCAAAAATATCAGACAATTTCGGATAAATCACAAAAATTAGCACAATTATCTTTCATTGATTTATATAATAAAAATCTGGTTGAAAAAAAATTCGAGCCAGTTTTTTGGGATATTTCCGACAAAACTGCCCTCGCCCAAGCTGATTTGGTTGAAAAAGAGCTAGCAGGTCAAATGAATTTTATTAATTTTGGGGTTGAAAATAGTGAAGAAAAATTAGAAATTATGACCACCAGACCAGAGCTTTTGGCAGCTTGTGTGGCAGTTATGATCCATCCTGACGATGATAGATATATTAAATTTCATAATAAAAAGGCCATAACACCACTTTTTAATGTCAAAGTGCCAATTATTTTGGATGAGGATGTAAAAATGGATAAGGGAACAGGTATTGTAATGTGCTGTACTTTTGGTGATGAGATGGATATTAAATGGTGGAGAAAACATAATTTAGATCTCAAAATTATTTTAGAATCTAATGGTCGTATAAAATCTGCTGAAAAATTAGAGATTGATCAAAAATTGGGGCAAGAAATTGAAGGTTTAGGCATTAAACAAGCAAAGAAGAAAATAATTGAGCTTTTGACTGAAAATAATCTTTTAAATAGTCAAGAAAACATAACTCACGCCGTTAAATGCGCTGAAAGAAGTGGTGTGCCAATTGAAATTTTGGTTCAAAATCAATGGTTTATTAAAATTTTAGATAAAAAGCAGGAATTAATTGATAAAATCAATCAATGTAATTGGCATCCAGAATATATGAAAATTCGTGCTTTGCAATGGTGTGAAAATCTTTCTTGGGATTGGTGTATTTCGCGTCAGAGATTTTTTGGCGTTAATTTTCCTGTTTGGTACTCAAAAAGATCTGGTGAAGAAGGTAAAATTATCTTACCAAAATTAGCAGATTTACCAATTGATCCTAATAATGATTTACCAGAAGGATATTCACGTGATGAAATAACTGCCGAAACTGACATTATGGATACTTGGATGACCTCTTCTATTTCTCCACAATTATCTTCTGGTGGCATTTCTGACAATTTAACTGATGATAATGAGCGTCACAATAAGCTATTTCCAGCCGATTTACGCCCACAAGCCCATGAAATTATTAGAACTTGGGCATTTTATACCATTGTTAAGGCGCATTTACATCAAAATATTATTCCTTGGCAAAATCTGATGATTTCGGGCTGGTGCTTGGCAGCAGATAAAACCAAAATGAGTAAATCTAAGGGCAATGTAGTTACACCAATTAATTTAATTAAGGAAAAAGGTTCCGATATTGTGCGCTATTGGGCTTCAACTTCTAACCTTGGGGCTGATACTGCCTATAGTGATGATGTTTTTAAAATTGGACAAAAATTAGTAACAAAATTATTTAATGCCGCCAAATTTGCTTCAATGAATTTTGATTTATTATCTGAAATTGGTACTCCAAAGACAATTTTATCTGATATTAAGGATAAAAATATCAATCAAATGACGGATTTTTGGATTTTATCACGCTTACAGCAAGTGATTAAAGAATCTGAAATAGAATTTGATAAATTTGAATATGCCAAAGCGCGTGAAGCGGTGGAAGATTTTTTCTGGAATGATTTTTGCGATAATTATCTAGAAATTGTCAAGGTTAGAGCCTATGGCATAAATGCTATCAAATATCAAGATCAAGATTTAACAAAAGAGCAGAAAAATCAAATAATCTTAGAGCAAAAAAGTGCAATTTACACACTTTATCATATTTTGGAACATATTTTAAAGCTTTTTGCACCCTTTATCCCTCATATTACAGAAGAAATTTATCAAGGAGTATTTGAAAATAAACAAAAATCTATCCATCAAAGAAATTCTTGGCCAAAATTAGAAGAGCAATTTTTTGATGAAAATGCCCTAAATATCGGTAAAGAAATGTTATCTGTTATTTTTGAAGTTAGAAAATATAAATCTGAGCAGAATATTTCTATGAAAACTACAATTGAAACATTTACTATCAATAGCCAAGTAAATTTTGAAGATATTTTGGAAGATTTAAAAAATGTAACAAATAGTAATGAAATAACTGTAAATGATGATTTACAATCTAATGCCAAAATTCATCTATAACGCAGAAAAGTTTTTGATTTTGAACAAAATGATTTATGCCAAATAATGAAGAAAGAAATTTCCGTATATTATCCGAATCTACTTATTCTATAGCATCTTTGATGTTAATTTTTGTATCTAATATTTACTACCTAAGTCAAGAAAATATTGAAGATAAAACTAAAGAAGAAATGATTTTTACGCAAATGACTAACGTTATAGCCTGTATGCTAAATATCTTTTCCTTAATTAGCGAATATTACCCAGGATTCTCGCCAATGTCAGAAATACCTAATCAAAAAAAATCTTTTCAATCATTTCTTAATATAGCGGCCCACGCTACTCATTTTACTAATAATAATCCAACAGAATTAATGATTTCTGATATATTTGATATATTATGTATTACATCTCACACTGCAAAATTTCTTCTAGATCTACCAGAAACTATTTCAGATACATGCCAATTATGGTCAGAAGAAGAAAATAGAACCTTTGATGTAGAATTAAAAAATATAGCAAAAGATCTAGCTACTAATGATAGCACATCGGAAGGAGTACCAAAACCAAAACCAGCTCCAGAACCAATAGGGGCGACAACAATAGGAAAGCCACCAGTGCAGCTATGTGTAGAAATATAACATTTTGATACCAAAATTTATATTTTCTTGGGCCTATCATAATAGTGGTGCAGCAAGTTCGTCATCTATACCATCTAACAAACCAGCTCCAACTTCCCAAGAATCTATAAAAAAGCAAAATCTTAGAATGCATTCCTAGCCAACTCATCAGCTATTTCATTATATTTATCACCACTATGACCCTTAACCCAAAAAAATTCTACATCATATTGCTGCACCAAAGCATCTAATTCCTGCCAAAGATTAGCATTCTTAACCTCTTGTTTTTTAGAATTTTTCCAACCGTTTTTTTTCCAATTAAAAATCCATTTAGTAATTCCATCCTTAACATAGCTAGAATCAGTATAAATTTGAATTTTAATATTTTTTTTAATTATTTTTAAAGCTTCGATTACTGCTTTTAACTCCATCCTATTATTAGTTGTATCTGGATCAAAACCATTAATTCTTTTTTCCTTATCATTATAAAGTAAAATAGCGCCCCAACCACCTTTTCCCGGATTACCACTACAAGCACCATCAGTATAGATTTTTATAATCTCTGCATTAGACATAAATTTTATTTATTAAATTTATTATCGAATTAACACCAATTCCAGCCTCTTCTTGCATTTTATCAATTGCTTTTTGCTCAATAAATTTATCTTTCACATAAAGTGGATAAAATTTAAGGTTATTTTTTGTTAAAATATCATTTTTTAAAAGAAAATCAGCAATTATAGAACCAAAACCACCAACAGAACCTTCTTCAATGGTAATTAAAATATCATGATTTTGCGCCAAATCTAAAACTAATTTTTGGTCAAAAGGTTTGGCAAAAATTGCATCAGCAATTGTAATATCAATATTATGCTTTTCTTGTAAAATCTTGTCAGCTGCCAAAACATTATTAATAATTGACCCTAAAGATAATATGGCAATTTTTTGACCCTTTTTAATAATTTTACCCTTACCTATTGGAAATTTTTTAATTTTATCTAATTTATCTTCTATTTTTTTAATATTTAAATTTAAGATATCTTCCAATTGATTAGATATTTTTGTATTTCCTCTTGGAAATCTAAAAGCAGAAGGTTGGTTATTAATTGCTAAAGAAGTTTTAATAGATCTAGCCAAATCATCTCCATCTTTTGGCGCCATTAATATAAAATTTGGTAAATTAATTAAATAAGCAATATCAAAAATACCAGCATGAGTAGGGCCATCAGCACCAACAAAACCCGCCCTATCAATTGCGAATCTGACTGGTAAATTTTGAATAGCTACATCATGAACTATCTGATCATAAGCTCTTTGTAAAAAGGTAGAATAAATTGCAACAAAAGGTTTTACACCTTCGCAAGCAAGGCCAGCAGCAAAAGTAACTGCATGCTGCTCTGCAATTCCCACGTCAAAAAATCTGTTCTTATTATTGGTAAAGTCTTTCTGAAAAATATCAAGACCAGTGCCGGTTGGCATAGCAGCGGTAATTGCCACAATATCCTTATCAATTTTGGCTAATTTTGTTAAAAAGCCACCAAAAACCTTACTAAAAGATGGAATATCATTTTTCTTTTCTTCTTTTTGGCCTGTTTTAGGGTCAAATTTAGCTACAGCATGAAGGGAATCGCCAGATGACATAATTTCATTATAACCTTTACCCTTTTCAGTTTTAACATGAATTAAAATTGGGGTATCAGAATTGTCATTTTTAATATTTTCTAAAATAGTTACCAAAATATCAATATTATGACCATCAACCGGTCCAATATAATAAAAACCCATCTCTTCAAAAATATTACCACCCATCCACCATTCTTTGGCTGCTTTTTCAAATTTTTTAGGAAATTTAGAGATAGAATCCGGTAATTTTTTTAAGAATTTTTTAGAAATATCGCGAATCTTAAGATATGATTTAGAAGCCGCAAGACGAGAAAGATAATTAGACATAGCGCCAACTGGAGGTGCAATTGACATATCATTATCATTTAATATAACAATTAAACGATTATGAGCTGATCCAGCATTATTTAATGCTTCATAAGCCATGCCAGCACTGATAGAACCATCACCAATTACCGCAATAACATCTCTCTTTTCTTTTTTAATGTCACGAGCTAAAGCAAAACCAAGAGCTGCCGAAATAGAAGTAGAGCTATGACCAGCGCCAAATGGATCAAATTCACTCTCAGACCTTTTGGTAAAACCACTAATACCATTTTCTTGCCTAATTGAAAGCATTTTATCTTTTCTGCCCGTTAGAATTTTATGAGGATAGGATTGGTGGCCAACATCCCAGATTATTTTATCATCAGGAGTGTTAAAAACATAATGTAAAGCAGTTGTTAACTCAATAACACCAAGACCAGCGCCTAAATGACCACCAGTTTGAGAAACAATTTCAATAGTTTTTTGACGTAAATAATTTGAAAAATCTTCTAATTGTAATTTTGATAATTTTTTTAAATCTTTGGGATAATTAATATTATCAAATTTGTTATTCATGAAAAATAACCAATAAATACTGCAATAGCAAATAAATCAGCTGCTATAATTATTTTTATACCATCCCTTTTATCTAAAGGTCGATGATTTTTTAATAAAATTCTGTCAGAAAAACTTCTTTTATGCTTTTTTCTTTCGCTTTTTGGTGGGTAAAATTTCCACATAAGGTAGATATGTCTAACATAAAAACATATAGCAAGAAAAGATATAATAAATCTAATAAACCAAATATTAATATTATCAATAATTGGAGATATAATATATGCAGCAATTGCAAATGATATAATGGCTATATATGATAATACCCTAATTGTTAAATCTTTTTTTAAAAAAAGACCAAAAAATAAGCTTATTTTTGCTTTTATTAATTTTAGACTATTTTTTATAATATTCATAAATTAAAAATTACTGATCTGCTTTTTCATCTCCCGGTAATTGATTTTGAATGCCACTCCAAGGGCTTTCAAAGTCAAAATTACGGAATTCCTGTGTTAAATTAACTTTTTCATAAATAACAGACTTTTTATCCTCATCATATCTCACCTCTTCATAACCAGTTAAAGGAAAATCTTTTCTTAAAGGAAAATGTTGAAAATTATAATCTGTCAAAAGCCTTCTTAAATCTGGATGATTATCAAATTTAATACCATACATATCAAATAATTCTCTTTCTGCCCAATTAGCTGCTTCAAAAATTTTAGTAGCAGTAGCAATAGATTCCCCATCATTTAAGGCAACTTTTACAACTAAACGACTATTATATTTAAAACTTAATAAATTATAAATAACTTCAAAACGTGGTGATCTAATACCAAGTAAATCAGCGCCAAAAAGGTCAATTAACATTTTAAATTTTAGATTTTCATCATCTCTTAAAAAAGTTAAAAAATTAATTATAGAATCTTTTTTAACATATATTATGTCACCATACTCACTTGAATTAATAGATTCAATTACCTGTTCCTGCTCTTTTTTAATATATTGAATTTGATCTGAAATATTCATATTATTTGCTATTTCTTCTTAATTGTTGTTTATTTGCTCTATTATTTTGTTTGTATGATTTTCTGTCTGATCTATTTTTTTGTTTAAAATTTTTCCTATCAGATCTCCTATCTTGCTTAAATTCTTTACGATCTGCCCTTTTATTTTGACGATATTCTTGTCTAATTTGTTTTTTACTATCTTTAAAATCAGAGCGGCTAATAGAATCAGAATTTTTATAGTTTTTTCTCGCATCTCGTATATTTTGCTTCATCTCCCCTCTGTTAGATCTTCTTTCTTGATGATATTCTCTTTTATCAGATCTTCTTTCTTTATGATATTGCCTTCTTTCTTCCCTTTTTCCTTGCTTATATTCTCTCCTATCTTCTCTTTTACCTTTTTTATATTCCTTTCTCTCTTCTCTTTTTTCTTGCCTTTTTTCTTTTCTTTCGGATCTTCTTTTAATTCTACTTGCTTTTTTTTCCTGTAATATACTATCTCTCTTTTGTTGATATTCTGTTTTCAAATTATCTAAACGCTCATCATAATCATTAGAATCTTCAGCAAAAACATTAAAAGATATAAATAAAGAAGCTATAAATAGGATAAGTATTTTTTTCATAATTAAGATGATTTAACTTTTCTTGGATCGGTAAAAATTAACAAAGAAGAAGAAATATAAATAGATGAATAGGTACCTATCAATATTCCAAAAAACAAACTAATACTAAATGTTTTTAGAATTTCGCCACCAAATAATATTAAAGCCAAAAGAGCAAGTAATGTTGTGCCAGAAGTAATGATTGTTCTTCTAAAGGTAGAATTAATACTAATATTAATTACTTGATCTATAGGCATTTTTTTATATTTTTGTAGATTTTCTCGAACCCTGTCAAAAATCACTACCGAATCATTAATAGAATATCCAATAACAGTTAAAAGAGCAGCAATTGATGTGGTGTTAAATTCTAGTGAAGTAATTGAAATAAAACCTATAGTAATGATAATATCATGTAATAATGCAATAATAGCCCAAATACCAAATTCTAGATCAAAACGATACCAAATATAAATTAACACAAAAAAACATGATAATAATAATGCCAAAATCCCTGATTTAACCAATTCTGCACCAATCTTTGGACCAACAAAATCAACTTTACGATATTGAATATTATTAAAATTACTATCTAAAATATTTTTGATTTTAACAACTATTTCTGATTGATTAATATTCTCATCCTTAGGAAGTCTTATCATGACATCATTATCATTAAAAGATTGTATATTAAATTTTTCTACTGAATTTTGAGAAAGAGCAGATCTTAATTTTACAATATTAATTTTTTCCTCAAATCTTGCTTCAATTAAAATACCACCAGTAAAGTCAATTCCTAAATTTAAAAATTTAGTCGATAAACTTAAAAATGAAATAAGAATCAATATAATAGAAAAAGCAATCCCAATTTTATTATATTTTACAAAATTAATATTTAACATTGTCTTTTGTGACATAATTTTAGATAAAATTTTACTTACCTGTCATTATCCTGTCAACCAACTGCGAAATTGTTGGTATATTACCATTATCATAGAAAGAATCAGTTGCAAAACGATAAGCATTATGACCTGCAAACATTAATTGATTTTCAATATCCTTACCAATTCTTACGTCTTGAAGGGTTTTTTGAATACAAAAACTTCTAGGATCAGCCTTTTTACCATTAGAATAATCGCTATCAGGATCTTGCGACCAGTTACTAAAACGACATTGACTTAAACAACCCATACAATCAATCTGATCTTGAATAATTTGTTCAGATTTTGGCTTAGTAACAAAAATTACAGTATTATCAGGAGTTTTCATTAATTCATCAAAACCCTGATTTTGCCACTCTTGAGCCTTAGATTTGTCATCTTGTTTGACATAAATAAGTCTTTTTCTTGGTCCAAATTCAAGAGTTTGTGAAAAATCACCCTCTTCCTTTGATTTAAATTCAATTTGACGATTTTCAATATTTTTTAAATCTCTAATGAAGTCATTTTCAACAGCTGAAGAATAAAAGCCGGTGGGACTAAAGCGATTAAGATAAACATCCCCATCTTTTAAACTAAGGAATTTTTTCTTCCACGAGTCAGAAACAGGATATTCTTTAGTTAAAATTGGTCTAGTACCAAATTGAAATATAACAGGTCCAATTTCAGGATTATCAAGATAATTTTCATATTCACTAATATTCCAAACGCCACCAGCAACAACAATTGGCACATTATCTAGGCCAACTGAATTCATAAATTTACGAATTTCGGCAATTCTAGGATAAGAATCTTGAGGTATATTTGGATCTTCTGAGTTTGACAAACCATTATGACCACCAGCCTTCCAAGGACATTCATAAACAATACCGCCTAATAATTGGGATACATTTTTATAGCTTCTCTTCCAAAGTGCTCTAAAAGCCCTCATTGAAGAAACAATAGGATAATAATGAACATTATATTGCGCCGCAATTTCAGCCAAACGATAAGGCATGCCAGCACCACAAGTAACACCGTGAATTAAATTACCAGCCTTTTTTAAAATACCATGCAATATCTCCTCAGCACCGCCCATTTCCCATAAAACATTAATATGGATTCTACCATTACCAGCAGAAATATCATTAGCTATTCTAGCCTGAGCAACGCCCCCATTGATACCATAATCAATCAATTCTTGATGTCTTTCTTTTCTTGTTTTACCGCGATAAATGACAGGAACTAAATTACCATTTTCATCATAATAATCAGCATTAACACCAGAAAAAGTACCAACAGCTCCAGATTTGGCAAAATTACCAGCAGTGATGCCATTAGTAACGCCAATACCTTTACCACCTTCGATTATAGGTAAACATTCTTTACCAGATATAATATGAGATTTAATTTTATTTAACAAAATTTTATAGCTTAAATTTTACCCTATATCAAACTTATATTAGACTCTATATTAAAGTAATTTCGAACAAAATAATTTGTCTAAATACCGCATTAGATATGAGACTTAATATTGAGGGTCTTTTAAAATATTATCTTAGGCAAATAAATTTGATATGCAATGAAAAAGACCCATAGCAGATCACAAACTAATCACCATTTTACAATTTAGAGGTCAATATTAATTAAAAATATTTTGATCAATTCTTTCCCAACTAAATAACCCCTTTGAAGAATCATATTTTCTACCAAAATGACCATAAGTAGCCGTTGGTAAATAAATTGCCCTATCTAATTGCAATATATTTCTTATGCCTCTAGGGGTTAAATCAATATTTTTATTAATTAATTCAACTATTTTTTTCTCCTCTATTGTTGCACTACCGAATGAATTAACATAAATTGAAATTGGCTGAGACACTCCAATAGCATAAGATAGCTGAATTAAACATTTTTTAGCCAAGGAGGAGGCGACAATATTTTTTGCCAAAAATCTTGCAATATAAGCTCCAGAACGATCAACCTTTGTATAATCCTTTCCTGAAAAAGCGCCACCACCATGCGCTGCTGCACCACCATATGTATCAACAATTATTTTACGACCTGTCAACCCTACATCCCCTTCAGGTCCGCCAATAATAAATTGACCTGTTGGATTAAAAAGAAATTTAGTTTTATTGGTGATAAATTTTTCTGGTATAATATCCAAAATTATTGGCTTAACCTGATTAATAATATCCGATTTAGTTAATGATTCTTGGTGCTGAATGGATAATAAAATAGTATCAATATGATCAATATTATTTTGATCATCATATGCTAATGTTACCTGACTTTTAGCATCTGGCCCAAAACCTATAATATCACCATTTCTATGTTTTTGATAGATATTTCTTAAAATTTGATGTGAATAAGTTAGGCTAGCAGGCATTAATTCTTCCGTTTCATCGCAAGCATAGCCAAACATAATACCCTGATCACCAGCTCCCTCACTAACTCCATCACTACTATCAACACCTTGCGCAATATCAGCAGATTGTTTATTAAATAAAAATTCAATTGCAATTTTATCATAAGTAAATTTGCCAGATATATAGCCAATTTCTTTAATTAAATTTCTGATTCTTTGCTCTATTTCTTGATAATTAGGTTCAAAATTAGCACGAATCTCACCAGCAATAACAATTTTAAATGGCGTTACAAAAGATTCAGCAGCAACTCTAGCATTTGGATCTTGTTCAAAAAAATAATCCAAAATAAGATCAGAAATTTGATCAGCAATTTTATCTGGATGACCAGCCGAAACTGATTCACTAGTAAATAAATACATTAATAATTAAAAAGTTAATTTGTTAATTTTCTCCAATGATTCTGGAGTTCCGATATGAAAAA
Source organism: Rickettsiales bacterium (assembly GCA_028040005.1). GTDB lineage: Bacteria > Pseudomonadota > Alphaproteobacteria > Rickettsiales > UBA1997 > CAJQHK01. The sequence goes on along the minus strand of JAOFKK010000025.1, from coordinate 1,743 downwards.
ATTTATTTTTTGACACAATCCCATGAAGCTTTAAACCTTTATTACTGTAAAAATGATTCATTGAAAATGTCTTTTCCCTAGGTGCTTTAAGAAATATCTTAGGATCTATAATTTGAATTCCAGTAAAAGCGTAAGGATTGCGACCATCCTTAATTATTTTACCACTATGAAGTAAATTAAAATCGCCATCACCATCATAACCAAAATATTCTCTCTTATTAATTAAAGATAATAGAATATCCGGCCTATCAATATGAAATTTTTCAATCATTTCAACCAAAAAAGATTGATCTTCTTGCCAAAAAAGATCACCATTAATTAATAATAAGGGTTGATTTACATCAATAATGCCTGCTGATATGGCGCATTTTACACCACCGCCAGTTTCAATTTTAGTAAATTCATTAGAAATAATTAAATTATCTTGATGTTGGTGAGCAAATTCTTTGATTTTATTTCTTAGGTAAAAAGAATTAATAATAATATTTTTTGCTTTTAAAAATCTCACCCTATCCAGAATATGATCTAGCATGGTTTTTTGTCCGATTTTTAATAATGGCTTTGGCGTTGTTTTTGTTAAAGGTTGCATCCTAGTGCCAGAACCTGCTGCAAAAATAAAAATTTGGTTAATCATATTAAATTTTATTAATTCTAGATAAGTGCCTACCAGCTTTAAAATCAGAACTGATAAATGATTTAAAGCAATTAATTGCCTCCTCTTTATCAATCATCCTGGCTCCTAAACATAATATATTGGCATTATTGTGATTGCGTGATAATTGTGCCATTTTAGCATTTTGACATAAAGCAGCGCGAATATCAGCAAAACGATTAGCCACAATAGAGACCCCAATACCAGTGCCACAAATTAAAATACCAAAATCATATTTTGGAACATTAGATAAAAATTTTTGACAAAGATTCTTAGCAATATCTGGATAATCAACAGAAATATTATCCTCACAACCCAAATCATTAAATTCATGATCAGATGAAAATTCTGTAATTAAATGTGATTTTAATTCAAAACCAGCATGATCTGAAGCAATTAATATATTCATTTTAATCGATTTAACTTCCTTTCTTCCTCTCTTTTTTTGATAGATTCCCTCTTATCATATAATTTTTTACCCTTAACCAAAGCTATCTTGACCTTAGCATAATTACGATGATTAAGATATATAGATAAAGGGATAATAGTAAGGGATTTTATTCTAGCTTTACCAAGTAATTTTGCAATTTGTTTTTTATGTAATAATAGCTGCCTTTCTCGAAGAGGGTCATGATTAAATTGATTTGCACCCGCAAATGTAGCAATATTAGCATTGGTTAAAAATAAGCCATTCTTTTTATCACTAACATATGAATCACCAATACTCACCTTACCTGCTCTTAAAGATTTTATCTCACTACCTTTTAGAATTATTCCAGCCTCAAATTCTTCTAAGATTTCATAATTATATCTTGCTTTACGATTTTGTGCTAGAATTTTCATTATTAATATTATGTTTTATACCGTAAAGATCGGTAATTTCGGTAATATTTTTCATCTTCTCTTCATTGAAATTATTTTCAACCTCATTTTTAATATCATCAAAACCTGTATCTTTGCAAATCTGACTTAATTGTAATCTTAAATTATATAAATAATCACGAGATTTATAAAAAATTTCTACAGTTTTTTTAATTAATTGCGGTAAATCCTTAGGATTAATAATAATAATAAAAATTGTACAAATTAAA
>JAOFKK010000024.1 GCA_028040005.1 Rickettsiales bacterium | reverse complement strand
AAGGAATCAGGCGCTGCATCATCACCAGGAAGTGGAAGATAATTGATTTTCATAGATCCTATTTTGTTTTTTTACAATTAAGTTAAAAAATTTATTTTAATTCAAAGATTTATTCAAGATAGGATGTTCGATCACTACCCCTTATGTAATTAAACCCATTATACAAAGGTCTCAGGTCGACGATTTAATTAGAGCGAGTGCAAAGGAAGAAAATATATATTCTGGAGAAAAGTATCAGCTGCTAAAGAAGAAAGGGTGGGATTAGAAAATTGCCCTATTTGAGGCTATGTGTAATACCATTTATCAAATATGTAAGTTATTTTGATAAATGGTAAAAACAACTCCCTACATATGAATTGGTCTTTTATCAACTGCTAAGCAAGCCTCTTTAACCGCTTCATTATAAGTTGGATGAGCATGACAAGTTCTAGCAAGATCTTCGGCACTACCACCAAATTCCATTACTGCAGCAACTTCGTGAATCATATTACCAGCTTCTCTTGCAATCATATGAGCTCCTAAGATTTTATCTGTCTTTTTACAAGCCAAAATCTTAACAAAACCAGCATCATCAAAAGTTGCTCTAGCACGAGAATTGGCCATCATAGGGAATTTACCAATATTATAAGCAACTCCTTCTGCCTTTAGCTCCTCTTCAGTTTTACCAACAGACGCAACTTCTGGATGAGTGTAAATAACATTAGGAATAACATCATAATTAACATGACCATAACCATTGGCAATTAATTCTGCAACTGCCATACCCTCATCTTCAGCCTTATGAGCAAGCATTGGGCCAGTTGTAACATCACCAATAACAAAAATATTGTCAATATTGGTTTTTAAATGGTTATTTTCAATAAAGCCGCGATCATTAACCTTAACACCAGCCTTATCTAGGCCAATATTAGTTGAATTTGGCTTTCTGCCAATTGCAACTAGAACAATATCGGCTTTTAAAACCTCTTTCTTACCGTCTTTTACTGACTCAACTTCAATAATAGCACCATTTTTATCCTTCTTAACAGAAGTGACCTTGGTTGAAAGTTTGAATTTAAATTTTTGCTTTTCTAGGATTCTTTGAAATTGTTTAGAAATTTCGCCATCCATAGCTGGAGTGACTTTGTCTAAAAATTCAACAACTTCAATTTCAGCACCAAATCTACCCCAAACAGAAGCCATTTCCAAACCGATAACACCCGCTCCAATAACTAATAATTTTTTAGGAACCTTGGTTAATTCTAATGCGCCAGTTGAAGAAACTATAGTTTTTTCATCAATTTCCACTCCAGGTAAATTAGCGGATTCACTACCGGTGGCAATAATAAAATTTTTAGCTGTTATTTTGTCCTTACCATCGACTTCTATTTCATTTTTTGAAATAAATTTAGCAAAACCATTAATATAAGTAACTTTATTTTTCTTAAAAAGACCGGCAATACCGCCAGTTAAACCTTTTATAATGTCGTTTTTATTAGCAATTAATTTTTTAACATCAATTTTTGGTTGGTTAATTTCAATCCCAAGATCGGAAAAATTATGAGCGGCATCATGATATTTATGAGAAATTTCAAGCATAGCCTTAGATGGAATACAGCCAACATTAAGGCAAGTGCCACCGAGTGTTTTTCTAGCCTCCACACAAGCAGTTTTAAGCCCTAATTGCGCAGCACGAATTGCAGCAACATAACCACCAGGACCACCACCAATTATTACTAGATCAAAATTCTTTTCTGTCATTTTATTAATTATAATTTATTTAAATTTTTGCAAAAGTGATTATATTCACCATGAAAAAAAATGCAAGAGGGTAAATTCCTTAAATTTGCCACAGCTAAGCTTATTAACTTTTTTCAACCAAAATATCTGCCATTTGAATATTCTGTTTTTTTAAAAAAGTTAAAATAGAAATCAACTTACCAACTTTGGAATTTTTATCTGTGATAATAATAATTTTTTGGTCCTTATGTTTTTGATGGTGATTTATTAAATAATCTTTGAATTTTTGCTCATCAGAGAATTTTTTCTTATTTATTTGCCATGAATTTGAGCTTAAAAGGTAAATCTTTAAATGATCATTATCTGAGATTGACTTAGTAACATCATCCCTATCTTCAGGTAGCGTAACTTCTAATGCAAATGAGGCGGTATTAATAGCTAAAATCAAAAAGATTATTAGCATAAAAACCACATCTAGTAAAGGGGTTAAATCTGGTAAAAAATCACCAATAATGTTTTTTCTGTTATTATTATCAATATTAATCATTAAAACCTGATATTTTTAATGATTTTTCATTAAGGATTTTTTGTAATTTATCGATATATTTTTCAGCTATTCTAAGGAAAAAAAAGACAAAAAATAAAGCGGGTATAGCAATTATAAGGCCATAAGCCGTAGTAAGCATAGCATTCCAAAGGGCGTCAGCAATCATTGATGGTGCAATGGCCGAAGTTTGTAAAGAAATAACCTTAAAAGCCTTAATAATACCGGTTACCGTACCTAAAAGACCAATCATAGGAGCTAAAATTGCAATCATTCTTAAAAAATTAACACCAGATTCAAGAGAATTTTTAAGATCTATTAATTTAAAAGAAATTATTTCATCGCGAATATTTTTATCCAATTTCTGATTTTTTTCCAACAAATTAAGCAACTCCACTTCTATTTTTTTATCACTCTTTTTAAAAAAACTTAAAAAATAAATAAATCTTTCAATAATAATAGTAATAGCAACAATAGAAAGAAATGATAATGGGTAAAATAAGAAGCCAATTTTGTCTATAAGATGCATCATTTACTAACTAATTTTAAATTCTATCGGAACATTAACCCACATTTTTGATTTTTGACCATTGATTATTACTGGCTGGAACTTCCATTGCGATACAGCCTCAAGAGCCGCTTTATTAAGTAGGTTATATTTTGATTTTTGAGTAAAAATAATTTTTTCAGGCAGGCCTTGATTAGAAACTAATATTTTAAGATAAATCACCCCCTCTTGTCCTAATTTAATGGATCTTTTGGGGTAATTTGGAGTGATCTTTTCTCCGGTTAGTTGGTAATTACTGATATTTGGAATATTTTTTTGCTTATTACTGTCATTTGTGGTAATTTTTTGTGATTTTTGAGATAAGTTAGTCTTTTTTATGTGTTTTTGGTCGTAAATAGGGACTTTGGCTAAGTTTTTTGTAATTTTTTCGGATATTTTTTCTGATAAAGAAAAATTTAAAGAAATTTTATTAGCGAATAAATTAGATTGTAACTGATAATTTGAATCTTTTTGATTAAGAAGATTAATAAAAATCAAATGTAAAATCAGAGAAAATATTACTGCTATATGTAATCTGTTAATGGCCAATTTATTTTAAAAAATATATGATAATGATTATCGATAATAATTATCATTTTTATAAAATCAACTATTAAAAATGTTGAAAAGCAGCAGTTAAAAAGACCCTTAGATTTTAGATAATTTAAATTTTATCCCCTAAAAAACTCTCTAAAACCTTATTTTCAACCGCCTTAACCTCACCTACAGACAAAGATCCTAAATGGAATGGTCCAAAAGATATTCTAATTAAGCGATTAACCTGAAGACCAAAATGCTCTAGAACTTTTTTAATTTCACGATTTTTACCTTCTTTTAAAGTAACTTTTATCCATGAGTTAAAATCTCCTTCCCTTTCCATTTCAATCTTGATCGATCCGTATCTGATACCGCTAATTTTAATACCTTTTTCTAATTTTTTTAGCTCATTCATATTAATCTTACCAAAGACCCTTACGCGATATACTCTACTCCAGGCAGTTTTGGGAAGTTCAATATGGCGAGCAATTTCACCATTATTTGTTAATAATAACAAGCCTTCAGTATTAATATCTAATCTACCTATTGTAATTACCCTTGGTAAATTTTCTGGCAAAATTGAGAAAATAGTTTTGCGATTCTGAGGATCGTTATTTGAGACAATAGTATTTTTTGGCTTATGAAAAATCCAAATTTTTGCTTTTTGCTTAGGATTAATCAATTTATCATTAATTTTAATTGATTGATCTGTAATTATAGTGGCTGGGCTATCAATAATTTTACCATTAACCTTCACTACCCCATCTTCTATTAATCTTTCTGCCTCACGCCTTGAGCAATATCCGCTATTAGCAATTATTTTTGCTATTCTTTGACCCTTTACAACTTCTTTATGTTCCATTAATAATTGACTTTTTATATAAAAATATTATGCTTTAAATCCCATGTAAAACTTGATTTATGCTAGATTATTGATCTAATCATTATAAATATAATGGTAATGTGATTATTAGCTAACTTAAATCTATTTTTGTAAATAGTTATAAACCAAAACAACGATATGTCAAATATATTAAAAGATCTATTATCTTCAACTTGCAAAGTAATTACTCCAAAGATCCACCCTGAGGGTATTAAATTTATCCTAGCTTTTGCATTTGTAACAATTATTTTATCAATGATTAGTTCATTCTTAGGATCAATTACTCTTATTTTAACAATTTGGTGTATTTATTTTTTTAGAGATCCTATTAGATTTACTCCTAAAGGTGATAATTTAGTAATTAGTCCTGCCGATGGAATTGTTACTGAAGTTAGTAAAAATCAAACTCCACCAAAAGATCTTGATCTAGATATAAAGCAAAAATGGCAAAAAATAAGCATTTTTCTTAATGTTTTTAATGTTCATGTTAATCGAGTTCCTATTTCTGGTACAGTAACCGATATTGAATATAAAGAAGGTAAATTTTTAAATGCTAACCTTAAAGAGGCTAGCACAGAAAATGAGCAAAATGCAGCTGTGGTTAAAACTAAGAATGGCCAAGAGGTTATTTTTGTTCAAATTGCTGGACTTATTGCTAGGAGAATCGTTTCTGACTTAAAGGAAGATCAAGAAGTAAAAACAGGTGATAAATATGGTATTATTCGTTTTGGTAGTAGAGCTGATATTTATCTTCCAGAAAAAACAAAAATTAACATCTTAGAGGGTCAAACTATGATTGGTGGTGAGACTATATTAGCAGAATTAACAAATGTTAAAACTATTAAAAAAACTGATAGTAAAAAAGCTACTAATGTTAAAATCAGCAAAAAATAATGATAACTTTATTTAATGCCATTATTAATCTTATTAGCTCAGCCCTTGGAATTTATCAATTCTTTCTGATCTGTTATATTGTAATGCATTATTTATTTCTTTTTAAGATAATTAACCCATATAACCAATTTGTAAATCAAATATATGGCTTTTTAATTAAAATTTTTGAACCAGTTTTAAAAAAATTAAGAAGATATATTCCAAATATTAATGGTATTGATTTGTCAATTATTGCGCTTTTTCTTATCATTGCTTTTTCCCAACAAATTCTAGCGGGTATGTATGTGCGTTAATATTTTTCTTGCTAATCCTAGAGGATTTTGTGCCGGCGTTACCAGAGCTATAACAACTGTTGAAAATGCCCTCCTAAAATTTGGCAGACCAATATATGTTAAGCATGAAATTGTCCATAATAAATTTGTTGTTAATGATTTAAAAAATAAGGGGGCAATTTTTGTTGATGAAATATCAGAAATCCCAAAAGATGCTAATGTTATTTTTTCAGCCCATGGCGTTTCTAATAAAGTTGAGACCGAGGCGCAAAATAATAATCTTAAAATAATCGATGCCACCTGCCCTCTTGTAAGTAAAGTACATAAAGCGGCACAAAAATATGAAGAAAATAATTATGAAATTATATTAATTGGCCACAAAAATCATCCAGAAGTTGAAGGTACAAAAGGCAGAGTAAAGCAAGATGTTTTATTAGTTTCAGATCAAGAGGATGCAAAAAAGGTTCAAGTGCAAGATCCAGATAAGATTGCCTTTGTAACACAAACTACCCTTAGTCTTGATGATACCAAGGGGATTATTGAAATTTTAAGTCAAAGATTTCCTAAAATTGAACAAAGATTATATAAAAAAGATATTTGTTACGCTACTCAAAACCGTCAAAATGCTGTAAGAGATTTAGCCAAGAAATCTGAATTAATTTTAGTTATTGGCTCAAAAAATAGCTCTAATTCTAATCGATTAAGAGATTTAGCAATTGAAACCGGATCTAAATCCTATTTAATTGATAATAAAAGCTTTATTGATAAAAAGTGGCTTAAGGGGGTTAAGAATATAGGTATTACTGCCGGCGCTTCTGCCCCTGAAATTTTAGTTGAAGAAGTTATAGAAAAATTGCAAGAATTGCTTAATAATAATTGTAAATTACATTTAATGGAAGGTAAGAAAGAAACCATTAAATTTTCCCTACCTGACGAGGTTGTATAAATTTGTTTAATTTTTTAAATAGAATATGAAATTTAGAGTAAAATTACTAACAGAATCAGCAAAAAAACCAACAAGAGAAAATCCGGGTGATTTATGGGATTTATATGTGGATAATTTTTGTGGCGATTTTTTAAAAGATATCAATATTCCTAAAATTAATTCTGATGAATATATCTTACCCCCAAAATCAAGAATATTAATTAAAACCGGTATCGCTCTAGAGTTACCTATTTTTGATAAAGAATCTCAAAAATGGTCTTTTAACAAAGTAAATGAAGCTAATATCAAAAAATTTGCCGTGGCCGATATAAGACCAAGATCAGGATTGGCTTTAAAATATGGCATTACTATCACAAATTCACCAGGCACAATTGACAATAAATATCGCAAAGAAATTGGCGTTATTTTACATAATTTAGGTCATCAAGATTATAAAATATCCAAAGGTGATAAAATTGCCCAAATGTTAATTAGATCTTTAGATATTTTTGAAATGGAAATGACTGAAGATTTAGAAGATACAAATCGAGGAGGATTCGGCTCAACAGGAAAATAATCTTAAATAATGAATTTTATTAAAATAATTCAAATTATTATATTTTTTTTACTTCTTACCTCTTGTAATAATAATGAAGAAATTTCTGAAAAAGCAATATCAGCCTTTGCAACTGATTTTTCTCCCAAGATTGACCCAAGATTAGCACAAAAACAAATCACATTACCAAAACAAATTAAAAATAATAATTTTAATGGTATTTTTATTAAAGATTCGAAAAAAATTGAGAATTTTGCCCTTAAAAATAATATAAAAAAGACTCAAAGATTATCTTACGGCTATGTTACCTCCAACCCTTATGATATAGTTTCTAGCCCGGTAATTGCTAATAATATTATCTATATTTTAGATGCGAGAGGTAACCTAATAGCAATTAATTTAGAAAATAATAATTTAATATATCAAAAAAGAATCATTGACTGGTCCGATATTACAAATCTTTCTCAGGGTAAATTATTTTTTGATCAAGATATTATTTATATTACCACTGGATTTAATAAAATTTTTGCAATTAATGCTCAAAATGCCGATATTATTTGGTCAAAAGAATTATCTTCAATTGCCATTTCAAGAGCGATAGCTCATGAAGATAATATTTATTTAATAACAAATGATAATAAAACTTATGCTTTAGATAAAATTACGGGTAATATTAAATGGGTGCATAACGCTATTGTAAAAAAAACTGCCATCTTTGGATCTGCCGATCCGGTAATTTATAAAAACCATATCATCTCAGCCTATTCTTCTGGTGAGCTATATATTTTGGATCAAAAAACGGGTCAAATGATTGATTTTTATGAATTAAATGCCTCACGAGCTATTAATTCCAACTTTATTTTAGATGATATTGATGCTACTCCAATTGTTAAAGATGATATTCTTTATATCATTGGCAATTCTGGCTTAATGATTGCTTCCAACTTAAAAACTCAGGAAAAATTATGGCAAAAAAACATTTCATCAATCTCTAACTTCTGGATTGCAAATGATTTTATCTATCTTATTGATAATGAAAATCGCTTAATATGCATGGATATATTAACAGGGGGTATTAAGTTTTTTAAGCAATTGGATAAATATCATTCAAAGGATAAGTTAATTCATTATTATGGGCTAATATTAGCTGGTGATAATCTAATATTAAGCAATTCCAATAAAGAATTATTATTAATATCTCCCTTTGATGGAAAGATATTACAAAAACATGAATTTAATAAAGAGATACAAGATCGAGCAATAATTGCCAATTCTAAACTTTATTTACATTTAAAAGGAAGGTTTGATACCGACTTAGTAATTTTTCAATAATATTATACCACTTCCCATCTTTAAAGCAGTTTTTGCTGTAAGAAATTTAAAAAAATTCTGAGTAATTTGCAATTAATTCATTTGAATTAAGAACATTTATTAAAAAAGTTACTTTAAAGTTGGGAAGTGGTATTACCCCACCTATCTCAAGGATTATGTCAAAAAACTAAAATATATATTTATAAAAAGTAATGATTTTAGTTTTTATGGGCGGCAATATTTGCATATTGCGCCCAAATATTTAAAAAAAGAGAAATGTAAATATTTCTGCTAAAAATTCTATAGATAATATTCAATGGTCGACCTAACAACTCCATCAATAAAGTCGTTACTAGGACCCTCCTTTTCAACAGCAATATTATAAATTCTAGTATGTAAATTTTTGATATTTTCAGGCGTGATTTCAATACCCACTTCGTCCAAAGATTTTTCAACTAAATCTAATATTTGACGATATAAAACTGGGTTATAAGGTTTGTCACTAACTTTAATAGATTGTTTAGTAGAGCCATTATTGATATAATTAATACTATCATCCATGAAAAACTCAATTGGTTTACCGAGTTTTCTAGCAATAAGGTCAAGCTTTTGAAATTTCATACCATTACCCTTATAGCTATTATATATATCATGAGGACTGATACCAACAACCTTAGCAAGCTCTTGACTTGATAGGCTGGATTGCTTTATAGTTTCTTTCAATTTTTTAGCATTGATCATTATATTTGCCATGTCTAAATAGATTTAATTTTGTTATTGGGAAACATATTATTGAAATATATTTGTAAAATAAAATTTACAATAGATTTATATTCAATATATGTTAATTTAATTATTATTTATATTATTAATATATAATTAATTTTTTCAATCTTTTATTTAAATATATTTAAAAAAATTGCTTTCATTGCCGCTTTTAGGATAATATTAAAGAGACCTTTGCATAATATTAAGATTTATTATTTTAACAATATCGCTTATTAAGCCTTGATTATCAAAGCTTTTTCTAGATATTAACCCAACCTCTCTTGTCTTTCTTGTTTTAAAAGAGATTAATTTTAATTTTTGCTCCTCTAAGATGGATAATTTAGGAAGTAATGCTACAGCATTACCAATTCTAACCATATTCTTAACTGTTTCAATATTAGTGGCATAAAAATCATTAAATGATGTCTGTTTGTAAATTGAGCAAATATCACGAATATTTTCAGATATGCAATTACCCTCTTCTAGTAAAATTAATTTACCCTCTTTCATAATTTTAGGAAAATCATCTTCTGTCAAATCTGAATCTTTGGGTAATGTTAATAAAAATTCTTCATCATATAATTTGTGATAGGATAATTTATGATCTATTAAATCTGGAAAATAAGCAATTATACCAATATCAATATCGCCCTTTTTAAGATTTCTTATTAATTGATCAGTCTTTAATTCAAGAAAATAAAATTTAACATTAGGTAATTCACTATTTAATTTATCAACAATATTTGGTAATAAATAGGGGCAAATTGTGGGAATCAATCCAATTTTAATCTTAATATCCTTGTCATTGATTAATTTTAATTTTTGATAGGAATTTAAGATATTTTCTGCATATTTAATAACCTCTTGACCCAAATCTGTTGTAATAACAGTTTTTTTATCCCTTTCAAAAATATTAAATCCTAGTTCATTTTCAATCTTTTTAACTTGTTGACTAAGAGCTGGCTGCGATACAAAGCATTTTTTAGAAGCTAATAAAAAGCTTTTAAATTCATGAATTGCAATTAAATATTCAAAATCTCTAATATTCATTATGGTTATTATTTACTAAACTCGGAAAAATTTATACAAATATCTATTGCAAGAGACCTTTGCGCAATTGATTTTTTAATTAAAGCAGCTTGCTTTTCTAATTAATGGCTAAAGATATCAATATTTTCAAGACCAATCAAATCTATTTTACTTCTAACCTCCAAAAATTTAAAACATTCTTGAGCTAAATCAAATTTACTTTCTTTTTTAAGCATATTTACCAGATTATCTTTTAAATCATGAAGATATAAAACATCGGACGCAGCATAATTAATTTGTTTTTTGGATAATTTATCCGTTCCCCAGTAAGAAGATTGTTGTTGTTTTGATATTTCAACCCCTAAAATTTCTGATAAAAGAGATTTTAAACCATGATGATCACTATAAGTACGAACTAATTTTGAAGCAATTTTGGTACAAAAGATATTTTTTAACTCAATATTAAAATTAAAATTAAGCATATTGATATCAAATCTTGCAAAATGAAAAATCTTCTGCACAGATTGATCTTCTAAAATTTTACGCAAATTAGGGGCGGAAAAATCATAACCATTATCAAATTGCACCAAATGAGCATCGCCATCACCGGAAGAAATCTGCAAAACACAAAGACGGTCACTTTTAACCTTTAAACCCATGGTCTCAGTGTCAATAGCAACAAACTTACCAAGATTTAAATCATCTGGAAGGTCGTTTTGATATGTATAATTAGTCATTATTCTAATAATTTTATTAAGGTTTGATCATCAATATAATCAAGCGAATCATTAATTTCCAGCATTTCTTTCATGTCGCCATTACAATGTAAAATTAAATCACAACCCGCTGCGAGTGATTTTGCGGTTTTTTCAGAAAAAGAACCTCTTAATGCCTTCATAGATAAATCATCCGTCATAATAATATTTTTAAAACCAATATCATTTCTAATAAGGTCAATCATCTTTTTAGACATGGTAGCAGGATTTTTATCATCAATTTGTGAATATAAAATATGAGCTGTCATAGCAAATTTTAAATCTGATAATTCTTTAAAAGGTATAAAATCAGTTTTTTGCAACTCTTCTAAACTAACATCAATTATTGGCAGCTCCAAATGACTATCAGATAATGCCCTACCATGACCAGGAATATGTTTAATAATAGGAAAAATACCATTATCAATATGAGCATTAGATACAACCTTACCTAAATCAGCAATTTGCTGTGCATTTTGACCAAATGAACGACATTTGATAATGTCATGAGTATTATTAAAAGTAATATCTAAAATTGGTGTACAATTAGTATTAATACCGACCTTTTTTAAATCATTAGTTAAATTAGTAAAATTATTATAACATTCTTTACGAGCTAAATCAGGGTCTTTTAAATATAAATTAGCGAAATATTCTCCAGAAGGATATTTTGGCCAATTTGGCTCTGTCATTCTTTGTACCCTACCCCCTTCTTGGTCAATTAAAATAAAAATATCCTCTCCACAAAGATCTTTAAGAGAGTCGGTTAATTTTTTAAGCTGAATTTTATCTTTAATATTACGAGCAAATAAAATAAAGCCAATAGGCACTGCCTTTTTAAAGAAGATAATCTCTTCTTTTGTTAACTCTAATGATTTTAAGCCGAAAATTACTGGTTTTTGCATTTTATATCTATATTTCATATTGATTTTGAAAAAATATCCCACTATGTTTATAAATCACATAATAATTATCAATTAATTTTTAAGTTAAAAGTGTCAAATATATCGACTGTAATTGGAAATAAAGAAATTTTACTTGTTGCTGAAAATATCGCTCATAGTAAAGGTATAACAAAACAAAAGGTGATTGAAGCAATTCAAGAAGGGATTGAAATGGCTGCCAAAAAAAAATATGGCTATAATCTTCTAGTTGAATGTGAAATTAACCCAAAAACAGGTCACATTAATATTTATAATAATTTATTAGTGGTTGAAGATGACAATATTGAGGATTTTGACTCTAGAACACAAATTTCCCTTAAGGATGCTGTTGAAAAAGACTCTGATGCTATTATTGATGGTTATATCCGTGAATTATTACCACCAATTGATCTTAATCGTACTATTGCCAAAATTACTAAAAATGAAGTCGTAAAAAAAGTAAGAGAAGCTGAAAAAGAAAAAGAATATGATGAATTTATTGATAGAATTGGTGATATTGCTTACGCTACTGTTAAAAAAGTTGGTATTAAAAATATCTTAATGGAGGTTGATAATGCTGAAGCTATTATTCATCAAGACGATCTATTACCTAAGGAAATATTCAAAGTTGGTGATAAATTAAGAGTATATATTAAAAATGTTGAGCGCAAAGAAAATGGCGTACAAATTTTTCTATCTAGAACTCATAATGACTTTTTGGTTAAATTATTTGCTCAAGAAGTTCCAGAATTATTTGATGGCAGCATTAAGATTGGCGGTGTAGCTAGAGATCCAGGATCAAGGGCTAAAATTGCCGTATATTCTGAAAGAGATGATATTGATGTTGTTGGTTCTTTAATTGGTATTAGAGGTTCTAGAGTTCAATCTATTAGTTCAGAACTAAGAGGTGAAAAGATCGATGTTATTAAATGGTCAGATAATATACCTGAAGTCATGATTGAAGCTCTTTCTCCGGCAAAAATAAGTAAAGTTGTAATTGACGAAGAAAGCAACACAATTGACGCTGTTTTAAAAGAAGATCAAATCAGTCTTGCTATAGGTAGGGCGGGTCAAAATGTTAGATTAGCTTCAAAATTAATGAATTATAAGATTAATATCTTAACTGAAGATGAAGAATCTAGCAGAAGAAAAGAAGAATTTAAAGATTTATCAGAATTATTCGCTGAAGTTTTAGATGTTGAGACCGTAATAGCGCAATTATTAATTGTTGAAGGTTTTGCATCTGTTGAAGATATCGCATCATCTGAACTTTCTGACATTGCTTCTATTGAGGGATTTAACGATGATATTG